>JAFLJX010000148.1 GCA_022712785.1 Mycoplasmatota bacterium
ACATAAGGCGGGGGATGTAGTTCTCAAAGAAATTGCATTACGGTTTCAATCTCTTCTTAGAGAAGATGATTTGATTGGAAGACTTGGTGGAGCTGAGTTTATTATTATTGTAAATCATTTTAATACTCTCCATGATATAGATAATTTATGTAAAAAAATCATCTTAGATTGTACGGTCACTTTTAGGAGTTCCAACTTCTTTAATATGTCTTAATAAATCTAGATATTGTTTCATAACTAGCACTCCTTTCTATATGAACATAAAAACTGTATCTATTATAACAAACATATATGTTTTTTAAAAGCAAAAAAGCGCATCTCTGCACTTTTTAGTAATATTATATATGAGGTTAATATTACTTGTCAGTTTTAGTATTAATGAAAGTTATTTTTTCAGCAATTATTTCAGGATATGTAAAAGTCTTTCCATCACTACATTCATGTGAACGTTGTGATAGTCTTGCTTTTACACCTACAGTTGAACCTTTCGAACAATATTGTACAGTATTTTCTGCGATGCCACTCCATAAAGTACATCTCAAAAAGTCTGTTTCATATTGTCCACTCTCTGCATTTTTAAATCCTCTTTGAATAGCCATTGTTATTGTTGTAACTTTTCTTCCATCATCCAAAGTCTTTAACTCAGGATCATATACTAAACGACCTACTAGGATAGTTTGATTTAACATAATACCTCCTTTTGTAAAAAGTATATGTTAAATATTAGAAACCTCTTACTTCCTATAAATAGTGATTTGGATATTTTTCAAGTTATCAAAGGAAATAATTCTAATTATTGTGTAAATATCATAGAATAATCACCTACATATTTAGATTTTTATAAAAAAATGTATTTTGCGTAAAAAAAAGAACTATTTAAAGTTCTTTTTAAATGTGTTTTTAGAATCCTATTTCTACATCTTTTCTTTTTGCAGTGTCTGCTTCAAAGAATTCTTTTCTTTCCATTTTAATCATTCCAGCAACAATACTTCTTGGGAAAGTTACTATCATTGAATTAATTGTAGAAACATTTGAGTTATAAAGTCTTCTTGCAGCTTGTAAATGTTCTTCAACATCTGAAATTGAAGCTGTAAGATTTGAGAATAATTTTTCTGCTTTTAATTCTGGATAAGCTTCAACTGCAACGTTAATTCCAGCTTGTACTGCATCCATTTTACCCATAAATTCTTGTTTTTCAGCTAATGTTAAAGCTTTAGGTAAACCTTGACGCCATTTTGTAACATTTTCAAAAGTTTCTGCTTCGTGTTTTGCATAACCTTTTACTGTGTTTACTATTTTAGTTAATACATCAAATCTTTTAGTTAAAGCTACATCAATTCCTGATTCAGCTTCTTCAACCTTAATTTCTAACTGTCTTAATGAGTTCATTACTCCTATGTACCATAATACTGGAACAACTAATATGACAACGATTACTATTAATGCGATTATAATTGGATTCATCCGATTCACTCCTTCTTAAATATGTTATTGTTTAGTTTTAATTCAGTTACAACTTCTTTTATTACAAACAATTCTTTTTTAAATTCTTCAAAACTACTTTCATCTAATACTTTGAACATTTTTAGTTCGAAAGTGTCTTTAAAATTGTTAATTCCTACATATAGTTTTGATCCAATAAATGAAAAATAGATTTTCCCTTTATTATTTTGTTCAAAACTTAGTAAAGCTTCCATTAAATGAGGTGTTAGAACGTAAAACGCTGTATGATCATTTGTTGAATAAGTTTTAAACTTCTTATTAAACACAACACTTTCTAACTTCACTTTTTGAAATTTTCTTCTACTTTGTGGCTTTGCACCTTCTAATACTTGAAGATATCCTTCAAAAGATTTATTAAAATCAAATTCAAATATTCTTCCAAGGAAATAAGCTACATAGTAAGTTCTTGTTCCATTTTTAGTATGTTCAACGTGTCTTTCTTCTAGTTTAACATCACTAGAAATAAATTCAACACCGTCTATTTTACCTGATAAGTAATCTTCAGTGTGTGATCTGTCAGCTCTTTTTAAGAATTCAGTGTTATAAACTGTATTCATATCTAACCCTCTATCAGGATCAAATATACCGTTTTCAACAAATCCACTTATTACATCTCTTAAAACTTCATTTTTAAATCTTTTACTTAATTTCCCAAATTTACTTGATCCCATAATCATATAAACCACACCTGGAATTAAAAGTATCAACCCATATGGCCCATAATTCATTGTAGCAACAAATATTACTATAGAAAGTAAACTTATAGCTCCACCAATTAAAACTTTCTTTTCAATTGATTTCTTTTCTAACTGAAACTTCTGTAATTTTTCATTCATATGTTTACCTCCGATTTACTATTTTACACTATTTTAAGGGAAAAATAAACACTTTTTTTATTTTTTTACTTAAAAGTTCTTGTTGCTTTAATCGCTTTTTGCCAGTTATTATATAGTTTATTTCTTTCAATATCATCCATATGTGGTTTAAAATGTTTATCTTTTTGAATTAAATCCTCAATTTCTTCAATATTCTTATAAAAATCTGTTGAGAGACCACTAATAAATGCTGCTCCAAGAGCTGTCGTTTCATTTATTTTAGGTCTAATTATGTCTATATCTAAAATATCACTTTGAAATTGTAATAAGAAATTATTTAATGAGGCTCCTCCATCTACTTTTAGTTTTTTAGGAGTTATTCCTGACTCTTTTCTCATAACTTCAATAACATCTTTTGTTTGATAAGCAAGAGATTCTAAAGTTGCTCTAGTAATATGAGCAATACTTGTTCCACGAGTTAGTCCAAATATAGCTCCTTTTGCATCAGTATCCCAATAAGGAGTACCAAGACCTACAAATGCAGGGACTACGTATACACCGTAATTACTATCAACACTAAGAGCTAATTTTTCACTATCTTTTGATTCATTAAAGAATTCTAAACCGTCCCTTAGCCACTGAATTGCACTACCCGCAACAAAAACACTACCTTCAAGTGCATAAGTTACAACTCCATCAATCGCATAAGCTATAGTTGTTAATAATCCATAATCTGAATGAATTGGCATTTTTCCTGTATTCATCAACATAAAACATCCAGTACCATAAGTATTCTTAATTTCACCTGGATCTAAACATAGTTGCCCAAACAAAGCAGCTTGTTGATCTCCTAAAATACCCGCAATTGGTATTTCAGCACCAAAAAATGTATGTCTTGCTGTAATACCAAATAATGCATTAGAATCACAAACTTCCGGTAAAATATTTTTATTAATTCCTAAGATATCTAATAACTCGTTATCCCACTCTTTTGTGAAAATGTTATATAGTAAAGTCCTTGAAGCATTAGTATAATCAGTTTTATGAACTTTGTTCCCACTAAGTTTATATAAAAGCCATGTATCAACTGTACCAAACATTAAATGTCCTTGATCCATTAACTCTCTTGCACCGTCAACATTATCTAATATCCATTTAATTTTTGTACCAGAAAAATATGAATCGATTAATAAACCAGTTTTAGATTTAAATAATTCGTTAAATCCCTTTTCTTTTAATTCGTTACAGATATCATTACTTTGTTTAGATTGCCAAACTATTGCCTTGTATATAGGAGTACCATCACGACGATCCCACATAATAGTAGTTTCTCTTTGATTAGTTATTCCGATACTAGATATGTCTTCAGGTACTACTTCAGCTTTGTGAAGACATTCAGCGGTTGTAGTTAAAACAGATGTCCATATCTCTTTTGCATTTTGTTCGACATAATCTTCTTTTTGATATATCATTTTAATTTCTTTTTGACTTGAACTGACAATATTACCCGTTTTATCAAATAAAATTGCTCTTGAAGATGTTGTTCCTTGATCTATTGAAAGTATGTATTTTTTAATTGGAATCACCTCTATAACATCTATTTTAACAAAATTTATCGAAATTTGAAAAGACAATTTGAAAAATATGGTATAATATAAAAAGGAGGATGATACAATGGAAAAACAAATTATAATTATTGATCCTTATGAAAACAACTTAAATACTTATATATGGACACCAAAAATTAAGAAACCAAAGGGTGTAGTTCAGATTATTCATGGTGCTAGCGAACACGCTGGACGCTATAAAGCATTTGCTGAATATTTAAACTCTTTAGGACTTGTAGTAATTGCAAATGATCATTTAGGTCATGGGAAAACTGCTCTTGAGAAAGAATATGTTTTCTTTGCTGATGATATTGGATTTCATAAAGTTTATGAAGGTGTAAAAACTGTAAGAGATTATATTGAAGAACATTATCCCTCTTTACCTGTAATAATGTTTGCTCATTCTATGGGTTCTTTTATAGGAAGATATGCTATTCTATATGATCATAAACGTTATGATTTGGCTATTTTTACTGGTACTGCTTGGTTCAGTATGATTAAAGTTCGCTTATCAATAATTTTATTTACTATCGCATGTAAAATTAAAGGAAAAAGATATATTAGTCCTTGGTTAACTAAAACATTTACCGAGAGTGCTACTAAATCTATGAGAAAAAATGGAATTATTAATAAAAAAGTTGAGTGGTTATCTGCAGACCCAACTGTAATTAGAGAATTTATAGAAGATCCTCTGTGTGGTAAACCATTTACTATTGGTGCACATCTAGATTTACTTAAATTTATACCTGAAATCCAGGACAAACGAAGAATTAAGGCTAGTGCTTCTAGCACTGGAATATTCTTTATCAGTGGTGAAATGGATGCACTTGGTGATTACGGAATAGCCGTTAAAAAATTATATAACTATTATAATGAATGTGGATATTCAAATGTTAAATATAATATTCTTAATAACGGAAGACATGAAGTTATTAATGATTATGAAAAACAAGTTGCATATAAAATGATTGGAAACTGGATTAAAAACAATTTAGAAACATAATATAACAAAAAATGATGATTACTCATCATTTTTTTTTGGATAAACTGTATAAGTACTATATGACTTTTCATTTTTAAAAGCTTTTTTTGTATCTTCAATATCTTTAAGTGTAATTCTATCAGCGATTTCTAAGATATCAAATAACGAAGCTCCTAAGTAGTAATATTTTGTAAATTGGTTAGCAATATATTCGATACTGTTTAGAGCATGTATGAAGCCACCTACAATTTGTTTTTTAATTCTTAAAAAGTCTTCTTCTTTTAGTAACTCTTTATCTATATTTAGTAATATATCTTTTAATTTAATCTCTAATTCTTTAGGTTTATATGTTTCACTACCTATTAAAAAGAAACCATAATTCTTTTCAAGTGTTATATCAAGACCAAAAGAATCATTCACAAGTTCATTACTTAATAACTCTTTGTAATTATTTGTACTTTTTCCTAATATTAAATCTAGTAAAATTGAAAAACATAGTTCTTTTTTTATAAAATCTTCTTTAAGGTAGTTTGTAGGTCCTTGTTTAACACCAAGTAAGAAGTTAGGAACAGTTACTTCTAAATTAACTTCTTCAGATTGCTTCACAACATTTAAATCTTCAATAGTTATATCATCATGTGGTAAAGATGAACAATCAAATTTAACATCTTTTTGATTTTCTTTAATATGTTGTACTATTTCATTCACTTCAAAGTTACCTGTAATAAATAACAACATGTTTTTAGGATTGTAATAAGTTTTATGAGTTCTTTCAAGAATTGATTTATCTATTTTAGAAATAGTATCGATTGTTCCTAATATATCATACCTTATAGGATGGTTTTTAAACATATTCCTTATAAGACCCATATAAGCCACCGTATTTGGATCATCTTCATACATCTTTATTTCAGATCCAATAATTCCTTTTTCTTTTTCAATTCCCTCTACTGTGAATAAAGGATTTTGAACAAAATCAATTAGTAAATCAATATTTTGAATTAGTTTATCAGTACAAGAAAACAGGTAAGTAGTGCGGGTGTTTTGCGTAAATGCGTTAACACTAGCCTGATTTTGAGAAAATAACCTTGAAACATCCTCACCATCTTGTTCAAATAATTTATGCTCTAAAAAGTGTGCTATTCCCATTGGTAAGTCAGTAATATTTCCATTTGAATCTTTAATTTTAGTCATTACTGATCCTAGTTTAGTTGAAAAAGTAACATAAGATTTATGAAATCCTTCTTTAGGTAATAAAAATACATTTAATCCATTATCAAGTATTTCATGATAAAGGACTTCGTTAATTCTAGTAAATTCTTGTTTATTCATCTTTATCACCTCTTAAAAGGTACACAGTATCTAATTTTAAGTTCTTAGCCATATTACTAATATCAACTTTAGTAACATTAGCTATTTGTTTTTGAATTCCTTCAATGTCAAAGTCTAGATTGAATAAGCTATTTCTAAACATTCTACTAAGTAACCCACCATTTGAATCTAAACTTTCA
>JAFLJX010000149.1 GCA_022712785.1 Mycoplasmatota bacterium
TGGAAGTTATTTTGTTCTTGGAGATAATAGAGATGTTAGTGATGACTCAAGATCAAATAGTTTGAGTTTTGTTAGCGAAGATCAATTGTATGGGAAAGTAATATTAAAATTTAATAATTTCTTCAGAAACTAATAGTATAGAGGTGTTTTTATGAAACAAATTCAATGGTATCCTGGCCACATGGCCAAAACTAAAAAGGAAATAAAGGAAAAAACTAAAATGGTAGATGTTGTACTCGAGTTACTCGATGCACGAATACCATTTTCTTCACAAAACCCTGTTATACAGCAACTTACTGAAAAAAAACCAAGAGTTGTTCTTTTAAATAAGGCAGATTTAGCGGATCCCGGAGAACTTGATAAATGGATTAAATATTTCGAGGATAAAGGATTTAAAACTCTTAACATTAATGCCCTCTCGGGTAAAGGTGTAGATAAGATTTTACCTATGCTTAGAATAATGATGAGAGATGTTGTTGAAAAAGAGAAGGCAAGAGGAAGAAAAGAAAGACCCATTAGAACAATGATTTTGGGTATTCCAAATGTTGGGAAATCAACATTAATAAATAAACTGGCAAATAAGAAAAAGTTAGTAGCTCAAGATAGACCAGGAGTTACAAAAAAGACTCAATATATCAGAGTTGGTCAAGACTTAGAATTGCTTGATACACCTGGAATATTGTGGCCTAAATTTGACGATGATGATGTTGCATTTAGACTTGCACTCACAGGTGCTATAAAAGATAACATCTTACCAATTGATGAAATTGTTATTTATGGATTTAAATTTTTAAACAAATTTTATCTAAAAAGATTTGAAGAAAGATACAACATAAAAGTAGATTTGGAAGATATTGTTGGGATTTACGACAGTATTGGAATAAATAGAGGATGTTTATTACCAGGAAAACATATTGATTACGATAGAGTAAATGAATTATTCTTATATGACTTTAGACATGAAAAGTTTGGAAAAATCATATTAGATAGAGTTAGCGAACATGTATAGTTATGAGAATGAACTTTTAAAAAACGGATATTTGTATATTGCTGGTTGTGATGAAGTAGGAAGAGGACCACTTGCTGGACCAGTTGTTGCTGCCGCAGTAATTTTAGATCCTAATGTCTTAATTGAAGGGCTTAATGATTCTAAAAAACTATCTGAGAAAAAAAGAATAACTTTAGATATTGAAATTAGAGAAAAAGCATTAGCTTTTAAAATTATATACATTTACCCAAAAGAGATAGATGATATAAATATATACCAAGCATCTAAAAAGGCAATGATCATGGCTATAAAAGAACTTAATCCAAAACCTAGTTTTGTATTGAGTGATGCTATGCCTCTCGTTGAACTTGACATACCTTATGAAAGTATTATCAAGGGTGACTCAAAAAGTGCAACAATTGCAGCTGCGTCAATTATCGCTAAGGTTGAAAGGGATAATTATATGGTGAAATTAAGTAAAAAATATCCTGAATACGGATTTGAGAAACATAAAGGCTATCCTACAAAACAACACATTGAAGCTTTGAATAAATATGGTGTTCTAGATATTCATAGAAAATCATATAGACCTGTAGCTGACAAGTTTAATGAACAATCACATTTTGATATGTAAATTTAGGTGAATTATGATTGAAGAACTAGCCATTGGAATTTTAACTAATAATGACCTTTTGGAATCGGGAATGATTAAGCTAGAAAGCCTTAATGGATTTCAAAGATTACTGAAATTTCTTATGCACTTTAAAATAAAAAAACAACAATTTTTTGTTGTTTTTTATATTTGAAGACTAGCGTTATAAAGTTCTGAATAATAACCGTCTTGTTTGATTAACTCTTTATGAGTTCCTCTTTCTTTGATACCATCTGCGCTTAGAACTAAAATTTCATCTGAGTTTGATATTGTTGATAATCTATGGGCAATAACTAGTGTAGTTCTACCTTCACTTAACTCGTCTAATGCTTTTTGAATAAGTTTTTCTGTAACATTATCTAAACTTGAAGTAGCCTCATCTAAGATTAATACAGGTGGATTTTTTAAAAATACACGAGCAATACTTACTCTTTGTTGTTGACCTCCTGATAATTTAACTCCTCTTTCACCAACAAGTGTTTCATATTGATCAGGTAGTGACATTATGAAGTTATGTATATTTGCTTTTTTAGCAGCATCAACAACTTGATCCAATGTAGCCTCAGGATCACCATAAAGAATATTATCTCTAATACTTCCATAAAAGATATAAACATCTTGCTGAACATGACCTATATGAGATCTTAACGAATATAAGTCGAAATCTTTTACGTTTTTACCATCAATCAGTATTTCTCCTTGATTCACATCATAAAATCGAGGAATTAGTTTTGAAATAGTACTTTTCCCAACACCTGTTTCTCCAACTAATGCAATTTTTTTACCTGGTTCAATAGTTACATTGAAGTTATGAAGTACATCTTCACGTGATGATTCGTATTGGAAATTAACATTTTTAAATTCAATTAACCCTGCAGTTCCATTTAAAACCATTGCATTTTTAGGTGATTTTATTTTTGGATTCATTTGAATTATTTTGTAGAATTTTTCATAACCACTCCAACCTTTTTGAACCTGTTCTATTGTACCTATTAAAGTTCTTATTGGTTGAATTAGATACGCGATAAACATAAAGTAAGCTACATATTCACCAGCACTTAATTGGCCTTGAATTATGAAAAACCCACCGAACACTAATACGACTACATATATTAAGTCTATTAATAAATTAGTCCCTGCCTGAAATATTCCCATTTGTTTATAAAATTCATTATAACTATTTTGATATCTATTGGTTACACCTGTGAATTTTTTAATTTCAAATTCTTCATTTGTGAATGCTTTAGTAAGTCTAATTCCACCAATTGAATTTTCTACTTCACTATTTATTTCTTCATGTGTAGATCTTGTTTTTCTTGATGCACCCATCATTTTTTTTCTTCTAAAGGCACTGAAAATCATTAAGAGTATTATGAAGACAAATACAATTAATGTGAATTTAACATGAATAAATATTAGTATTGAGAAACTACCTAAGATCATTATTGTGGAAACGAAGATATTTTCTGGAGTATGATGAGCCATTTCAGATATATCTCTAAGATGACCTACAATATAAGTCATTATAGATCCAGTTTTATGATCATCAAAGTAATCGTTATCTAAAGTTTGAATTTTTTTGTATAAATCAATTCTCATATCTCTTTCAATTCTTGTACCCATTACGTGACCATAATAGTTTACAAAATAATTACATGCCATTCTAATTAGATACAGACCTGTTAGAATCAATCCCCAAGTAAGTATTAGTCTTGTGTTCTCATTTGGTATATAGTTATCAATGAAATTTGATGTAATGATTGGGAACAAGAGATTCAACCCACTCATAATTGTTGCTGCTAGTAAATCAAGATAGAATAAAAGTTGATGATTTTTATAATACCCGATGAATGTTTTTAACATTTACATCACCTCATAAAAGATTATATCACAACGAAAAAATTTGTATATTATTTACGCATATATGTTATAATATTTATGGTGGTGCGCCAGTTCGGTTGCACATATATAACTGGTGGAAATCCAGTCTAGTAAGACATAGCAAGTCGCTAGTAGTTAGCCTTGGAGCCGAAGTCGCGAGATAAGGTTTAAGCGTAGGCAAACAACCAATCGAGCCGTAATGCGAAAGCGTGAAGTGATTGAGCCTCGTTAGTATAGAA
>JAFLJX010000150.1 GCA_022712785.1 Mycoplasmatota bacterium
TCCTCTCAAATAAAAGCCCCGGAAAATTTTAGACAGCTTAATAAAACCATTTAAATTCCCGGGACGCGGTAATATTGGTGGAGTTGAGGGTTCCTGAACGATACCCTCGTCCGTAATTCGACTTACTCTAGTAGTCGTAATAAATCATTAATACTCAAGATTTCTTTTTAGTAATATTTCAAGATTTTGAATCGATTTATTCAATTGGGCTAAGTTTAATTGATACCACTCTGTTCTATCCCATTTTTTATTTATATGCGCACTTACAATACCTAAATAATTATTTAGTTTAGAACATTGATATTCAAGTAAAAATTGCTTGTATGTCATATTAAAGAGATCCTTATCTAATGAATCATAGTATGTTTTCAAGATGTCATTCTCCCATTCTACATTTATCCACGGTTTCGTTTTATTATAATCCCCAAGTAACCTTCCAATATCGAGAATATATGGCCCCCTTTTTCCAGTCTCCCAATCAATTATTTTTATATCTTCTTCAAATGATACAATAATATTTAAAGGGATTAAATCTCCGTGAATTAAAGTGCTTTTTGATTTCTTTAATATTTCTTGTGATTCTTTTATTATATTAATTTGTTTTTGTGTAATATTCGCATCTGCCAGCTTATTAAGTTCTTCATCTTTTTTTCTTGTCCATTGATTAAGATTAGTAAGTTCTTTTGTATTTCCTCCATATAGTGAATGAATATTAGCAAGTTTTTTTACCAACAATTTCACACCACTTCTATCAATATTCGAGTTCTTTTCCTCAATATATTCCATAGCAATCCATAAGTTGTGATGTTCTTTATCTATAAAATATATATTCGGTACTATATTGTGTGTTATATTTTTTAGTACTCCATATACATTGATTTCATTTTGATCTAGCGTTTTCTTTAACACAATCTTTTTAGAGGCTGATTGAATTACGTATACATCGTATTCTCTATCATATTCTGTTGAGTAAAATTGTCTTACAGTAAATGGAGTTCCTACTATATCAATCAATTTCATATTTTGGAGTATTTTATTTTATAATTTACATGTTTGAAGTATCATATTTTTCTCCTTTACCAAACAATTATATTAAATCAGGTCGAGATAATAAATCATCTTTTGCATATGTATGCTCTTCTTCAATATATATATCATTTTACATTCAATTTTACGAACTAAAATTTGCAATGCCACGATTTTCTGGGACACATAGTCCCACCATAAGGCATAAAAATAGCGCCATGATACTTATCTTCTTAACCTATTTTGTATATTAGATTCATCTCGTTGTCTTCTAAAATTTCATCAATCAAAAAACCACGATTATTCATTATTACTTTCTTACTACCTAGGTTTGTTTTAAGACAAGTTATAATTAATGGATTGATATTTAATTTCTTAGTAATTTCTAATGCTTCTTTTAAAGCTAGAGTTGCATATCCTTTTTTTCTTTCATTTGGTCTAATTGAATAACCAATATGACCTGATGTATACCATTCCTTTGGTAGATGAAGTCTTATGTCAATCATCCCTACCATTTTATTTTTTTCTATACAAAGATAGGTATATGACTGTATTCTTTTAGTGGATGTTCCTAATACTATCTTTTCAACTTCATCAAACCAATCATCAATATTCTTATAATGATGAATTCCGCAGCCACCGTTTACTCTATCATGATACTTCAAATACTCGTGTTTATAATCCTTTATTAAATCAGAGTGTTTTCTAGTTACTTTAACCAATTTCATACTTTCTACCCCACTATTGTATTTTTATATGTAATTTTTGTTTTACATTCTTTTCAATATATCATGATGTCCTATGTCTAACATTAATATTAGGTTGTCATTCTTATATATCCAGATTACTCTTATTGACATATTAATACTAGACTCAAATAGAATCTGACTACCCCTAATCTTTTTTGTACGTAAAGTTGGATGTTTATGATTTTCTACGAAAATTGTTAACTTCTTATAGAACATTCTCTTTTCCTGATCCTGTAGTTTAGAAAAAGACTTCTTAAATCTACTTGAAAATAGTAATTCATATTTCATTACTTTTTCTCGTTTTCTTTTTCATTTTTATCATTATCAGATTCCTTAAGATAATTGATAGCTTCTTCCACTGATTTGAATGGACCAACATTATACTTTGGTGATTCTTCATTTATTCTCATAACAGTATCTTCTAATTTCTTAATATACGATTTTGAATATACTGCCACAGGTTCAATAATAATCACTCCATCTTTTACTGACACATCAAGATGATCCCCCTCATTAATGTTTAATTCAACAACGATTTCTTTAGGTATAGTAATTTGCGATTTT
The DNA here is from genome assembly GCA_022712785.1 of Mycoplasmatota bacterium. Classification (GTDB taxonomy): domain Bacteria; phylum Bacillota_I; class Bacilli_A; order Izemoplasmatales; family Izemoplasmataceae; genus JAFGXW01. The sequence continues at coordinate 2,340 of JAFLJX010000150.1, forward strand.
TTTCTTAGCTCAACAATCATAAAATCAACTCCTTTTCCTACTTTCCCACTTTCTCACCATTTTATCACTTATATATATTTATTGCAATAAATTGCTGATATTCATCGAATTTGACAGGGGTTCAGATTGTTGAGATTCTTTTCAAACCCTACTGCAACATAAAAATCACTCAAATACACTCATATCGTGTAATTTTTTCACTCAAAAAAGTGCAAATAAAAAACCGAGAAATC
>JAFLJX010000151.1 GCA_022712785.1 Mycoplasmatota bacterium
AACACTTCTTGTAACGCCAGTTAAAAGAAGTGAAATAGCAATTGGTAAAGTGTTAAGCTTATCAGTTATATCCTTATTTAGCGCGACATCGAGTTTTATAGGTATAATGTTAAGCTTACCTAAATTATTACAAATGGAAGATACAGGAATGTCTATAAACATTTATGGAATTTCTGATTTTATAATGTTGTTCTCAGTATTACTCGCAACCGTACTTGTAATTGTAGGTATAATTTCAGTTATTAGTGCTTACGCTAAAACAATAAAAGAGGCATCAATGTTGATACTACCATTTTATTTCTTATCTATAGTTATGGGTATGAGTACAATGTTTAGTGGAGAAGCTAGTTCTAATACATTAATATATTTAATTCCGCTATATAATAGTATAAATATTATAATTTCAATACTTACATTTGAAGTAGTGCCAACACAATATCTATTAACTATTGTTTCAAGTTTAGTATACGTTAGTATATTTATTCTAATATTAAATAAACTATTTCAATCAGAAAAAATTATGTTTTCAAAATAGAGGTGCATTATGGAATATATTTCAATCGGAAAAATTACTAATACTCATGGATTAAAAGGAACATTAAAGGTAAAATCTTTCACAGATTTTAAAGAAGATAGATATAAAAAAGGTTCACTTATATATATTTCTTTTAAAGATGAATTTATTCCTGTGACTGTATCTCACCATAGATTTGTAAAAACTTTAGATTATTTAACTTTTAGAGAATATGGTGACATTAATATGGTTGAAAAATATAAAGGTTCATTCATAATGTTTAACAAAGAAGAAGCTAAAGATTTAGATGATGATGAATTTTATTTTGAAGAATTAATTGGTCTTGATGTTTACACAGATGATATATTAGTAGGTAAATGTGATGATGTAAGAGAATATCCTCAAGGTGAAATTATCGTTGTTAAAAGAGATGATAAAAAAGATGCCTTAATTCCTTTTAGAAAAGAGTTTGTTAAAGAGGTAAATAAGGAGTTAAAAAGAATCTGTTTGATTAACTGGGAGGGCCTTTTATGAGAATAGACATATTAACACTTTTTCCAAAAATATTTGAAGGCTTTTTGAATGAGTCTATCCTAGGTAGAGCTATAAAAAACGAGATTATAAAAGTTAATTTAATTGACTTTAGAGAGTTTTCTAAAAGTAAACATAAAAAGGTAGACGATTCACCTTACGGTGGAGGAGCAGGGATGGTTTTAGGTGTTCAGAGTGTTTACGATGCTTTAATAAGTATTGATGGATACGAAAAAGCTAATAAAATACTATTGACTCCCCAAGGTAAAAAATTTGAACAAAATATGGCTTATAAATTAAGTAATAAAGACCACATAATTATTTTATGTGGACATTATGAAGGATATGATGAAAGAATTAGGGATCTATTTGATTGTGAAACATCTATTGGTGACTTTGTATTAACTGGTGGTGAAATTGCAGCAATGGTGATGGTTGATGCAATTACTAGAGTTATTCCTGGAGTTATTAGTAAAGATGAATCTCATTTAAATGATTCTTTTAGTCAGAATTTACTTGAACATCCTCATTACACAAGACCTGCAGAATTTATGGATAAAAAAGTACCAGAAGTATTGATGAATGGAAATCATAAATTAATAAAAGAATGGCGTTTAAATGAATCTATAAAAAGAACTAAAGAGAGAAGAAACGATTTATATATCAAATATTTGAAGGAGCAAAACAATGAATAAAGAATTTTGGAAAAAATTATTTGATGAAAGTAATTTGTTAATCATTATTCCAGCAATTTTTATAGTTGCTTCTTTAGTTGTGCTTTTAATCTTTGGGTTTTCAGATCCAAAAACTTATAAAGTTACTGAAATTGAGTCATTATTATCATCTCAATCAGATGCTGAAATTGATTATTTAGTTGAATTTAGTAATGGGAGTTACACACCAACTAATCCGTATTTTATTTTGGATCCTTATGACATATCACCTTTAACTGGATTGCTTATGTTTGAAACAAGTGAAGTAAAAGAGTTCAAAGTTGTCATAGAAGGAAAGACAGAAGACAGTTTCTTTGAATATAGTACCGAGTCACTTATTTCTCATATAATCCCAATTTATGGATTATATCCAAATTTTGATAATGTAGTTTTACTATATGAGCTTGTAGAAGTAGATACTTACGAATTAGTTCATACAGAAAGTATTAAAACAGGGAAGCTACCAAGTAGTATTATTCTTCCAACTTTATTCGAAACAACATATGAATACTTTGGGAATGATCTGATGATTACTATGTCAAATAATAGTCATATGCCTGTTGGATATGACATAAATGGACATGTAAGATGGTATTTAAATAAGGAGTTAGCATGGGGTCCTGATCAATTAGAAAATGGGAACTTCATATTTGGTAATAGAGATTTAGTTGATCCGTATTATTCTGCGGAATTATTAGAAATGGATTATTTAGGTAAGATATGTGGAAGCTATAATATACCTTATGGATATCATCATGATATTGCTGAATTACAAAATGGTAATTTAATTGTTGCTACTAATGATTTTTCAGGGACAGTTGAAGATATAATAATTGAAATTGATAGAGTCACAGGAGAAACAGTTAAAACAATTGATATGGATGATTATTTAAACA
>JAFLJX010000152.1 GCA_022712785.1 Mycoplasmatota bacterium
TTAGTTGCTGCACAAGCTATTAGTGCTTTAGGTAGTGATATTTTCGGTGTATTTAGACCAATACAAACTTGGGAATTTTATAAAACTGTTGAGCAAAATGGTGGTAGTATGATGAATGCTGATCAAACAGCATTTACATTAAATTCATCAGAAAATGTTGAAGCATTGGAAATGATGATTGCAAGAATCAATGATACTAATGTAACTCCAAATACTGAACAAATGGGTGGTATGGGAGATTGGGATATGTTCTTAGCTGGTAAATTAGGAATGATTGTTACTGGTATTTGGGCATTTAATCACTTCACAGAAAATGCAGATTTTGACTGGGATATAGAAGTTGAACCTGGAATTTCTCAAAAAGCTACTCATTTCTTTAGTGATGCTGTAGTAGTTAGTGCAGATTCAAAAGAAAAAGAAGCTGCTATTAAATTTGCTGCATTCTTATCTGGTAGTGAAGATGCTGGATTATTGAGAGCTAATGCAAACTGGGATTTACCAGTTGCTTTAACAGACAATGTTAAAAATGCATTCTTAGCAGTTAGACCTCCTAACAACAAAGAAGCTGTATTTGAATCATTAGATAGTTTAGTAATGCCTCCATCTTTAGAAAACTTTGGAGAAGTTGCAGATGATTTACAAAGTTTCTTAGATAGAGCTATTGCAGGAGAACTTACTGCACAAGAAGCTTTAGACGGAGCACAAGCATTAATTCAAGGAAAATTTAATTAGTTTTTAACTAGCAAATATATTATAGGAAGTAGGTGAGTATATGAATAAACTACAAAAAAATATTGGTTACTACATAATTTTATTTCTTATACCTAGTATTTTTGGATATGTAGTTTTCTCACTACTTCCTATGATTTCTGCTTTTTATCTTAGTTTTACTTCATGGGATATAATTGGTGGTTCACCAGATTTTATCGGGATAGAAAATTATACAAATATATTTAAATCTGATGAATTTTATAGAGTATTAAAAAATACTCTTAAATTTATTGTAATGTACATTCCAACAATTATGATTTCATCATTTATTCTCGCAGTTTTGTTTGATGCTAAAGTAAAAGGTGTATCAGGATTTAGAGTATTATTGTTTATTCCAGTTTTAACATCTTGGATAGCAGGATCTATTATATGGAAATCTGCTTTAAATGGACAGTATGGATTGATTAATAATATGTTGGACATAATTGGAATTGAAGGACCTGGGTGGCTAACGGATACTTCATGGTCTATGGTATCAATTGTTATGGCTAGTATTTGGAAAGATGTTGGTTTCTTCTCACTAATTATATTTGGGGGATTAAGAGGAATTGATAGAACCTTGTACGAGGCAGCTGCAATTGACGGTGCCAGCAGATTTCAAATAATGAGGAAAATTACTTTTCCATTAGTAACACCAACATTGTTCTTTGTCTTAATTACAACTATTATAAATTCATTTCAACTTTTCCCTCAAGTAATGGTAATGACAGGTGGAGGACCTTTAGGTTCAACACAAGTGCTCGTTGAAAGAATTTATGTTTATGGATTTAGATATTTTAATATGGGTTATGCTACTGCTTTATCTGTTATTTTGCTGCTTATAATTGTGTTAGTTACAATTGCACAAATGTTATTGCAGAAAAAGTGGGTGTTCTATGAATAAAAAACTTAAACTTAGAAGTACTTTGGTTTTATCAGTGTTATTTCTAATCACAGTAGCTAGTTTAATACCTTTCTTATGGATGATTTCTACTTCATTAAAAAGTAGTGAGGCTTTAATGGCTCTTCCAATTGAATGGATTCCAAAAAAAGTATCTTTTGAATCTTATATTAAAGTGTTAACTGAGTTACCATTTTTAAAGTCAACTTTAAATAGTCTGATTGTGACTTTAAGTTCTACAATACTAACACTGTTTTCAGCAAGTTTAGCCGCTTTTATCTTTGCTAAGTATGATTTTAAATATAAAAATATATTATTCATATTGTTTCTAACGAGTATGATGATCCCAATTCAAGTAACAGGGATACCCATTTTTATTATCTTAACAAAAATGGGATTGAATAACTCATTTGCAGGTGTTATATTCCCATCTGTTTATAATGTCTTTGCAATATTCTTACTACGTCAATATATGAAGAATATTTCAAATGAATTTATTGAGGCAGCGTACATGGATGGCGCAAATATTTTTCAAATATATTTTAAAATTATAATACCAATGAGTATCGTTCCTTTAACTACATTATTTGTAATAAATTTTATGCATTTTTGGAATGATTATTTCTGGCCATTAATCATATTAACAGATCCTAATAAAGTTACTTTACCTGTATTATTGAGTAAACTAAATGCTCAATACGGTACTGAATATAATACACTTATGGCAGGATCTTTAATTTCAATGACACCAATACTGATAGTATACATTTTTGCACAGAAATACTTTATCAGAGGTATACAAGAAGGAGGAATAAAATGATTTATCCAGCTATGACATATATTGGTTCTGATCATTTTAGTGCTCTTTATGGACAAAATGATACAATTATTGATCAAAAAGCAACAGGGTTGCAACATTTGTATGTTGGTAATTATGAAAAAGATTTAATACATACCGCATGTAGTTCAGTAAGATTAGATAATGTACTATATTATGCTGATCGCATAAAACCTAAAATCGGATATCCTAAACGACATAAGTCTCA
>JAFLJX010000153.1 GCA_022712785.1 Mycoplasmatota bacterium
CCTTTTAATTACTAGTGGACCTTTCCAACTTGATGCATTATTACCATACATATTATCATAATCTTTATTACTCATATTTAGTAACTCAATTAAATCTACATTTTCAATTCCATTAGGTTCAAATTCTGGATGATTATGAAAATTAACTTCCGTATTTTTAGGACATACTTTTTGGCAAATATCGCAACCATAAACCATTGTTTTTAAATATCCTATTTCATCATCGTTAAAGCCTTTTTTTTCTTGTGTAAGACTAGAGATACATAAATCAATATTAAATCCATCATCAAGAGCATTACTAGGACAAGCTTCAATACATATCCTGCAATCACCACAACTATCCAATACCATTTCATTTTTACTAACTTCTTTATCTATTAAGATTGTCGCTAAATACATGTAAGATCCATATTTTTTGTTTATCAAAAATTGATTTTTACCTAAAAATCCCATATTTGATAAATTTGAAGCATATCTCTCATCAATATCACTAATATCAACACTAGCGTGACTAGATATGCCTTCATTTTTTAATTCTTTAGCTATACTTTTGAGTATCACATTAAAAACAGCGTGATAATCCAAATTATAGCTATATCTAGATAAGATACCATAACCTTTACCTTTATGTTTTAACTCTTCACTTGGATAGCTTATACCAACTGTAATTATTGTTTTATACTTATCTAAATTACCTAGAAACTTAAAAGAATCTTTAATATCTAAAGATTTTCTTTTTTCTAGATATTCTCTTGTACTAACAAATCCATATACTTCTACGTGTTTACTTAGTATATTACTAATAACGTCTTTCATATTACCACCTATAACTAATATAATTGTATTTCATAACAATGTCAAAATATATTGTGTGCTTATAATATACATATATTTAATTTTGTAGTGATTTAAGTACAAATCAAGGAATGATTGTTGTAATTTGCTACAATATAGATGGTGATGATATGATAACTTTTGGTGAGAGAATAAAAGAAATAAGAGAGTTAAAAGGATTTCCACAAAAACATGTTGCGGATTTCTTAAATTTACAAAGATCAAATTATTCTAAGATAGAAAATAATCATCAAAATATGACACATAAACAGCTAAAACTGTTTTGTGAATTTTTTGATGTAAGTGCTAATTATTTACTTGGAATTAGTCCAGGCAATAATAAATCATTCACGCTTGATAAAATCGAAGATGTAATTAAGAGATTAGATGAAATAAAAGACACTATGATTAAATAGTGTCTTTTTTTCTAATTTTATCTAGTATTTCTGGATCAAATTTTTGATTTCTAAACATCTTTATTTCCTCTTTGTAAGGAGGATATAACTTATTTTTAGGTTCGTCTAATGGAGTTACATACGGAGTTTCTAATATTTTAGGAATATCCATAAAATCAGGATGATTAACAATCTTATTTAGTGCGTCAAATCCAATGTATCCAAATCCGATATTTTCATGTCTATCTTTTGATGCGTTTAATTCATTCTTTGAATCATTGATATGGAAAACACTAATTCTTTCTTTACCAATAATTCTATCAAAATCTTCAATTACTGAGTTAAAATCTTCTTTTGTTTTATATCCAGCATCATGTGTATGACATGTATCAAAACATACAGAAAGTCTAGAGTTATTCTTAACTCCGTTTATAATTTCAGCCAATTCTTCAAAACTACGTCCGCATTCTGTTCCTTTTCCAGACATTGTTTCTAAAGCGATTAAAACATCTAAATCTTTAGTATTTTCGATAACCTTATCCAATCCTTCAATAATGAAAGCTATTCCTATGTCAGCACCTTGTTTAACATGTGCTCCTGGATGAAGAACTATTTGTTTAGCTCCTATTAAAGCAGTTCTTTTAACTTCACTAGTTAAAAAATCAACTGCAAATTGTCTTTTTTCTGGATCTCCATTGGCTAAGTTCATAACGTATGGAGCATGTATTACTATATTGTTTAAATCTAAATTATTTTCTTTCATTAATTGATGAGCTTCATCAACTCTCATTTCTTCAATTGGTTTTCTTCTTGTGTTTTGAGGAGCACCTGTATAAATCATAAAACTATTTGCGTTATAACTTAATGCTTCTTTAACACTACCAAGCATCATTTCACTACCTTTTAGTGAAACATGTGAACCTATTTTTAACATATTTTCCTCCTACTTATGGTGTCTTCTTGCTTTCTCTTGAGCTCTTTGAACCGTACGGTGGAATTTCTTTTTATACCCTGGTTTAACTTTTTTGTTTTTTCTTTTTAAGTTAAGTTTATCTATTTCAACACTTTTAGTGCTTTGAATTCTTCTAAGTCTTTCATTTCTATCTCTTCTTTTAACTAACTCACCATTTTTGATATCTTTATAAATGATTTCAATTCCTTTATTTTCTAAGAAATCTAAATAATCTTCATCTCTTGGTGTATAGAAACTAATTGCTAGACCTGTGTAACTCGCTCTACCTGTTCTACCTGATCTATGGACATAGAATTCCATATCTTTAGGTAATTCATAGTTAATAACATGACTTACTCCATCAATATCAATACCTCGGCTAGCAATGTCTGATGCTACAATATATTGGTACTCAGCTTTGTTAATTCTGTCCATTACTTGTTTTCTTTGTCTTGGACTAATATCACCATGAAGTTTTACTACGTTTAGTCCTTTACTATATAATAAAGAACCTATCTCTTCTACAGTTTCTTTTCTATTACAAAATATTAAGGCAATGTATGGGTTTAGTACTCCAACTAAGTCTAGTAAAACTTTTTCTCTACTTTGTGATTTGATTGGTAAAAATATATGTTCTATATTTAAACTTGATAATTCTCGTGGTTTAATGAAAATCTCTGATGGATTATTCATATATTTTCTTAAAAATGGTCTTATTTTTTCAGGAATTGTTGCACTAAAAACCAGCATTTGTAGATTTTCATTCATTGTAGCTGCGATTTTATCGATATCTTCTAAGAAACCTACTTCTAGCGTCATATCTGCTTCGTCAATTACAAAAATCTTTGTTTTATATAAATTCAGAACATTTTCTTTTAATCCTAAATCGTAAATTCTACCTGGTGTACCAATTACAATATGTGGTTGAGATTTTTTTAGTCTATTAATCTCTTTTTCTCTATCTCCACCACCAACATATTTACGAATGTCAATTGTTGTTTCACTGAATTTTGCGATATGAACAGCAAAATTATATATTTGTTGTGCAAGTTCACGTGTAGGAACTGTAATAACAGCTTGGACATCATGATTATTAAGATCTAAAGCTTCAAATATAGGTATTAAAAAAGCATGCGTTTTACCAGTACCTGTCTGGCTACACCCAATTATGTCTAAACCTTTATTTGCCTTAGGGATTACTAAATTTTGAACCTCTGTGAACTCTTTAAACCCCAAGTCTTCTACTGCTTTTTGTATAAAATTTTTCTTAATTATCATAGTATCTCTCCTCACTTATATTATACATTAAATAGATAACATTTCCAAATTATATGACTATGATATATAATAGTTTTAGGTGATATAATGAAAACAATTAAAATAACTCCTAGAGGCTATTGTCATGGTGTTGTAAATGCAGTAAATACTATAACAAATCTAGACCATTTGTCAATGAAATTACCGGTTTATATTTTAGGAATGGTAATTCACAACAAACAAATGGTAAGTTCTTTGGAGAATCTTGGATATATAACTCTACACGACTCTACTAAAACAAGGTTAGAACTTTTAGATTTAATAGATTCAGGAACTGTGATTTTCACAGCTCATGGGGTAAGTCCAGAAGTCTATAAAAAAGCTGAACAAAAGAGTTTAGATATTATTGATACTACTTGTGATGATGTCTTTAATAGTCAAAATGTTATGAAAGATTATCTAAAAAAAGGATATGATGTTATTTATATTGGAAAACATACTCATCCTGAAAGTGAAGCGGCACAGGGAATTAGTAGTAAAATACATGTTATTGAAAATATTAGTGATTTAGATAATATAAATATAAAAAATAAGAAATTAATCATAACAAATCAAACAACAATGAGTATTTATGATGTATTTAATATTAGTGAAAAAATAAAAGAGATTTATCCTAATATTGAGTTTATAAATGAGATCTGTAATGCAACAAGAATTAGACAAGAAGCAATTTCAAATATACCACATGAAGTTGATCATGTATACGTTGTTGGAGACAAGCTATCAAATAATTCTAAGAAATTAGTTGAAGTAGCTAAAAAACAGGGAAATACAAGTTCGAGTCTTATAGAATCAATAACTGATATAGACATATTAGAATTAAGTAAATATAACTGTGTCGCTGTAAGTAGCGGTGCTTCTACTCCTACTAAGGTAACTAGCGAGGTAATTAGGTTTTTAGAAAAGTTTGAAAAAGATGATAAATCAACACATGATACAAGTTCGCATTTAACAATTAATAATTTACTAACAATAAAAACACTTTCTTAAAAGAAGTGTTTTTATTTTTTTATTCCCCTTTTGATTAACTTATTACCATAGGTGTCATTAATACTATTTATTAATCTTAAAACAGTTTCTTCTTTAGTAGTCTCTTTTGGAACCTCAAAAATATTTATTTGTTTTACATTATTTTCAGATGGAATCAAATTTGATAAACTTACTCCAAGTAGTCTTATGGGTAAATCAGATTGGTTATCATCAAACAATCTTTCAACTACTTTGTATATCTCATAAAAATTATCTGTGTAAAAATCTTGAGTATAACTTCTATTGATTTGTGAAAAGTCATTATATCTTACTTGGATACTTATTGTTTTTGAAACTAATTCGTCTTTGATAAGACGATTCGTTACTTTTTGAGATAGTTTTGAGAGGTTAGTTAAAGCTTTTTGGTAATCATATATATCTGATAAGTACGTACTTGAAGTACCAATACTTTTCATATCAGCGTGTCTATGTGGTGTTACTATTTTTTTATCATTACCTTTAGCT
>JAFLJX010000232.1 GCA_022712785.1 Mycoplasmatota bacterium
TTTTTTCATTAGCTGCACCTTTTGGTGGAGTAATTTCCATATCTAATATAGTAGGAATACTACTACCATAAATATCTGCGTCTATAATACCGACTTTTTTACCTAAAGTTTTTAATGCATAAGCAAGGTTCGCGGTAACAGTAGATTTCCCTACTCCACCTTTACCCGATGCTACACCGATGTATTTAATATTTCTTTCTCGAGATAAAATACTTTCACTTCTTTTAAGTAATTCAAATTCTGCTTTTATACCAGTAAATCCTAAATCTAATTTTAATAATTTAGCTAATGCTCGTGTTACATAATGCTTATGAGCATCATCAACGCTAACAAGTCCAATTATTACAGTTACTAATCCTGTTTCTTCATCAATATCAAGATGTTTTAAACCGCCAGTTTCTTTAAAAGATTTTTCTGCTGATGGATCTAAAAGATTCTCAATATGATCCTTAACTTCTTCTTTAGTATACATTTTATCACCCTCCTAAATTATATTATATTTCTATTTTTAATCAATCATTATGCTCATAAATTACAGGGTGAAATTCTTCTTTGAAAATATCTCTATCACTCACTAAAGAGTAAATCATAGATACCTTTAATTCAGTATCTAAATACGGATGAATATTTTCAGTAACTTTAGAAATTAAAGGTACTTTTAAATCCTTTTTCACACTGCTTAAATATGCTTTACCAGTATCGTTCATTCCAAGAATTCTAATGTATGGAACTTCGATAGTTTCAAGTGTTTCTTTTTTTGTCTGACATAGGATATGCATTAAACTTCTTTTTAATTTTGAGTTAGTATATCTTCGTGATATTACTTTTTCTATTAGGTCCTGGATAGAACTAAATTCTTTAATGCTCTTTATTCTATTCTCAAGTCCTTCGTTCATTCCAAAAATTTTACCAATATCTTTTTTGGTAGAACTAATAATCATATACTTTAAATCATTGTAAAACATTTCTAAATCAATTACTTTTCGATCCCTAATTAATTCATTAACTGAAATTGGAACAAAATTTGATATATCCTTGTTAGCCTTTAATAATTTTCTAATGGTACTAGCACTTTGGACTTTAGTGTCTTTAGTAAACTCATCGTGATAATTTGTTTTTATTCTCTTGATTGTTTTTATTTTCATTTTAGAATTTAATTCATTTACTGCGTTTATATAATGTATACCCAATATGTTGTTTGGTTTATCATATATTGTGCTATCACCTAATTCTTTAACTGCGAGTGCACTACTTGTAGGGTAACTGTTTCCTTCTTTAAGGAAACCTTTTATTAATTTGTTGTATTCTTTACTATTTAGGATTTCACTTAATCTATAAAGCCCCTTAACATCACCAGATTCACTCCCAAAATATAATTCTTCAACTCCTAGGTAGTCAAGAAGTGATACCGAAGAAAATGCAAAAATATCAGCACTTTGAATCGTAAGAAGAAAAGGAAGTTCTATTACTAAATCTACCTCGTTAAGAAGTGCCATCTTTGTTCTTGTAAATTTATCAATCATTGCTGGTTCCCCACGCTGTGTGAAGTTACCAGACATAACTGCGACTAAACAATCACAACCAGATTTTCTTCTAGTTTCTTTTATATGATGGAGATGTCCGTTATGTAAAGGATTGTATTCAACTATTATTCCTACAGTTTTCATATTATCACCCACTTTATTATACCTTATGTTTGACATTTTTACATATAAAAAGTATAATTTAAATCGCTTGGAGGTGTTAATATGAAATGGACAATTCACGAACTGATTAAGAAACAAGCAACAAACAATAAATTTAAAGCAATAATTGATTTTAGTAATGATATCAAAGGTACTGCTATTAAAGGAATCTCACCTGTAGAAGTAAGTGGAGACTATGAAGTATTTGATAGTTCAGAGTTTATATTCTATATTGATATCAGATGTACACTAACTTTAGAGTGTGCAATAACTTTAAAAGATGTTCCATATGAATTAGATCTACAAGTTGAAGAAGTATTTTCGCTCGAAGAAGATGAAGAATCGAATACAATTGAAGGAATAACTATTGACTTATTACCAATTATATGGTCTAATATTATATTGGAAATGCCTATGCGAGTTGTAAGCGAAAATGCTTATGAAAATTTCGAGTTAAATAACACGGAATTTGATGATGACGAGATAGAAAATGCATTTTCAAATCTAAAGAACCTCAAGAAATAGGAGATGACACATGGCTGTTCCATTTAGAAGAACTTCTAAGGCCGCTAAACGTAAACGTCGTACTCACTTTAAATTAAACGTACCAGGAATGGTAGTTTGCCCAAACTGTGGAGAAATGAAATTATCTCACAGAGTTTGTAAAGAGTGTGGAACTTACAACGGTAAAACTGTTTTAGTGGAAAAAGAAGAAGTAGACGCATAGTCTACGGAAAAGAAGCGCTGAAAACAGCGTTTTTCTTTTACAAATTTTTAGAATTATGTTATTATTTTAAAGCAAAGGTGTGATTATATGTATAAACATATTTCGGTATTACTTGAAGAAAGTATTAAGTATTTAGATATCAAAAAGGATGGAATTTATATTGATTGTACACTCGGTGGTGGTGGACATTCTTTTGAAATACTTAAGAAATTGGATAAAGGACACCTTTATGCATTTGATCAAGATGATTATGCGATTAAAAAAGCAAGTGATAAATTAGATACACTTAAAAAGAACTACACAATTATTAAGGGTAATTTTGTTGAACTAAAAGAGAAAATGAATCACCTAGGAATTGATAAAGTTGATGGAATTTTATATGATTTAGGAGTTTCATCTTTTCAGTTTGATATTCCTGATAGGGGATTTAGTTACAAATATGATGCTCCACTTGATATGAGAATGAATCAAAATCAAGAATTGACAGCAGCTAAAATTGTTAATGAGTATTCATATCATGAAATTGTTAAGATTTTATTTCGTTATGGTGAAGAAACATATGCTAAACAAATTGCTAGAAATATAGAAAAAAAGAGACTTGAAAAAAAAATCTCAACTACCTTTGAGTTAGTTGCGATTATTAAGTCTAGTCTATCAATGAAAGTATTAAGTAAAAAAGGACATCCAGCCAAAAAAACATTCCAAGCTTTGAGAATTGCAGTTAATGATGAACTAAGAGTTTTTGAAGATTCTTTAGAACAAGCATTAGATATGTTAAACGAAAATGGAAGAGTTGTCGTTATAACTTTCCATTCACTTGAAGACAGAATTGCTAAACATGTTATGAAAGATAGAGTTACAATTGATTTTCCAATAAATGTTCCAATCATGCCTGATATAAAACCAGACTTTGAACTTCTACATAAAAAAGTCATTTTACCAAGTGATGAAGAGCTTAACAACAACAATAGAGCACATAGTGCAAAACTGCGTGCAATAAAAAAAATATAAAAAATATAACATGTGTGTTGACACATCTTTTTGTTTGTGATATTATACTTATGCTGACAAAACGCGAGTGTAGTTTAATGGTAGAACTTCAGCCTTCCAAGCTGACTATGAGGGTTCGATTCCCTTCACTCGCTCCATTTTTTTTAGTCGGAGAAATTAATCTCAATAATCGGGGATTTTTTTTGTATTTAGGGACTATTTGCTTTTAAATAAAAAAATAGAGCAAACACGCTCTATTTAAATATAATCTCGAACTTCATTTCAGCAACTTCACTAATAAGTGCTGATATACTACAATATCTTTCTGCCATTTCCATTGATTTGTGAATGGCTTTTTGTTTGCTTTCTAATACACCAGTAATAGTTACAACAGTAGTTAATGTTTCTAATGTAGTAGGAACAGTTTCTCTTTTAACTCCTACAACATCATAT
>JAFLJX010000154.1 GCA_022712785.1 Mycoplasmatota bacterium
ATATTGGTCGAGTTGTCGAAAAACAACCATATTAACATCCTCTTCAGGAAAATATTGAACCCATCCTAAATGTCCGTTAGAAATTGGAGGAATTCCTGAAATTACTGCGTCAGTCGCAGCAACAGTAGTAGGGGGGAATACACTTGTGATTTCTTTTCTCATGTATCTTCTTAATCCGTCAGTTTTATTAAGGAATTTCTTAACAATATTACAACCCATACCATCAAGCAAAATATATATTACATGGTTATAGTCTTTTTTTAATTTTTCATCTAAAATATCAATACCATTGTAAGCTGTTTTGATGTTATAAAACTTAAGAATTGAGTTTGAAACATTCATAATTGAGTTATTATAATCTGGGAATTTTATTATCATATTGTTACCACCTTTAGTATTAAATTATAGCATAAAAAAAGTTAGTTCATTATAAAATTGAACTAACTTTTTATTTATAATATTCCGATACTCTATTTTACATAATTTAATAATAACTCTATAGTTGCTTCAATACCTTTAATATGAGTTCTTTCCATACCGTGAGATGCATGTACTCCAGGACCACATAGCGCTCCTTTAAAGTCATTTCCACCACGTATTGCCGCAGACACGTCACTTCCATAAAATGGATAAATATCAACTGCGTGAGATATTTTTTTATCTTCTGCAATTTTAACTAGTCTATTAGTTAAATCATAATCATATGGTCCAGTTGAATCTTTAGGACAGATTGATACATCAAATTCAGTACAAGTTAAATCGTCACCAATACATCCCATGTCTACTGCAATCATTTCATCTAACTCAGGAATGAAAGAAGCACCATGTCCAACTTCTTCATATGTAGAGATTATAAATTTAAGATCATATTTAGGAACAATATTATTATCTTTTAAATATTTTATCATTCCAAAAATACTAGCTACATTGATTTTATCATCTAAAAATCTTGATTTAACAAACCCTGATTCAGTGATTGTTGTTTTAGGATCAATGAATAAAAAGTTACCAACACCGATTCCTAAATCAAGAACATCTTGTTTTGTTTTAACTATTTCATCAACTCTTACATACATATTTTCAGGATCGCGGGGTTTAGATTTTGCGTCTTTAAAAACATGAACCGCAGGACTAGTTGAAAGGAACGTACCTGTATATTGTCTACCATCACGAGTTTGAATAGTACAGTATTCACCGTCAAGTGTTGCCCATAAAGGTCCACCAATAGTCGTAAACTTAATTTCTCCAGTTGCTGATATACTTCTAATCATTGCTCCTAAAGTATCAACGTGTACCGCTAACCCAACAGTATAATTAGAACTACCTTTCATTGAAATAATCGTATTTCCTTTTTTAGTTTTTTCATGAGTAAGACCAAATTTATCAGCTTCTTTTTCAATTCTAGTTGTAATATCATTTGTGAATCCACTAGGACTATGAATCATTAATATTTCTTTTGCTAATTCTAAAATATACTTAGTATCTAATTTCATAATAAATCACCTCAAGTTATTATAACAAATATATAATATAAAATAAATATATGATATAATTATTTTTGAGGTGGTATCTATGAAAATTGTATTTGGTGGAGCATTTAATCCTGTCACTCATGCACACATTGAAGTTTATAAATATGTGATGAGTAAAATGGATGCTAGTGAATTCATATTTTTACCTGTAAGTAATGCATATACAAAAAGCGAACTTGAAAGTAACTTTAACCGCAAAAATATGTTAGAAATAGCGACAGTAGACTACAAAAACTCAACTATATCCGATCTTGAATTAGATGATAGTGACTATCTTGGAACATATCAATCTTTAATTAGACTAAGCGATAAATACAATACAGATATAGCATTTGTAGTAGGCGCAGATAACCTATTTAAAATGCATAAATGGATAAACATCCACGGTATTTTATCTGAATTTAAGATAATTATTTTAGGTAGAAGCAGAATTAACATAAATAAACTAATAAATGAAGATGTAGTGTTGAATAAACATCTAAATAGTTTTATAATATATGAGGATTTTGAATTAAATATTAGTAGTACAAAATTTAGAGAAACATTTGATAAAGAATTAGTTGATAGTGAAGTATATGAATATATCATAAAAAATGAACTTTACCGAGGTGAGTAGTATGTATAAAAATGGCTTTTTAAAAGTTGCTAGTGTTACTCCAAAATTAAAAGTAGGAAACCCTAGTTACAATATGAAAGAAATAATTAATATTTTAAAAGATGTTGATTCAAGTATCACAGTTTTCCCTGAGCTTGGTGTAACTGCCTATACTTGTAACGATCTTTTCTTTCAAGAAAGTATGTTACGTGATGTTGTTGATGAAATCGACTACCTATTAAAAAACAATCCTTATAAAGGCATAGTAGCAATAGGTGCTCCTTTAGAAATAGATTCAGTTTTATATAACTGTGCTTTTGTTATTCAACAAGATAAGATTTTAGGAATAGTTCCTAAATTCTACTTACCAAATACTGGTGAATTTTACGAAAAAAGATGGTTCCAAAGTGGATT
>JAFLJX010000155.1 GCA_022712785.1 Mycoplasmatota bacterium
GAGGGATTCGAACCCCCGCGGCGCTATAAACGCCCTGTCAGTTTTCAAGACTGATCCCTTCAGCCGGACTTGGGTATTCCTCCGTATAAGCTGAATAGATAATTACTAAGGTATAAAATGGTGGACCCGGTAGGACTCGAACCTACGACCTACCGGTTATGAGCCGGACGCTCTAACCAGCTGAGCTACGGGTCCTAACTTGGTAGCGGCAGAGGGAGTCGAACCCACGACCTTTCGGGTATGAACCGAATGCTCTAGCCAGCTGAGCTACACCGCCAAATATAAATAAAGACACTCATGGTGGAGCCTAGCGGGATCGAACCGCTGACCTCCTGCGTGCAAGGCAGGCGCTCTCCCAGCTGAGCTAAGGCCCCTGCTTGTGTCTTCAAGTTTTAAACATAATTAAAAAAATAAAACATGGTACCTAGGGCCGGAGTCGAACCGGCACGATATTGCTATCATTGGATTTTAAGTCCAACGCGTCTACCAATTCCGCCACCCAGGCATAAATGGTGACCCGCAGAGGATTTGAACCTCTGACCCTCTGATTAAAAGTCAGATGCACTACCAACTGAGCTAGCGGGTCGTATTATTTATAATACGCAAAAAAATAAAATGGTGCCGGAATCAGGAGTTGAACCCGAGACCTACTGATTACAAGTCAGTTGCTCTACCATCTGAGCTATTCCGGCGTGGTGGAGAATACTGGGCTCGAACCAGTGACCCCTTGCTTGTAAGGCAAGTGCTCTCCCAACTGAGCTAATCCTCCATAATTTGGGTGTTGTTTGTGACATAGAAATAATTGGTGGAGCCTAGCGGGATCGAACCGCTGACCTCCTGCGTGCAAGGCAGGCGCTCTCCCATCTGAGCTAAGGCCCCAATTTGGTGGGCCTGAATGGAGTTGAACCATCGACCTCACGCTTATCAGGCGTGCGCTCTAACCAACTGAGCTACAGGCCCCCCACCAAAAAGATATAGTGCGTAAATTATTCTACTATTTAATACTTATATTGTCAACCACTTTCAATTTATTTTTTTTATTATCAAATTGAATGGCTGGGCTAGATAGATTCGAACTATCGATATCGGAGTCAAAGTCCGGTGCCTTAACCACTTGGCCATAGCCCAAAAATGGTGGAGGGGGACGGATTCGAACCGCCGAACCCTAAGGAACAGAGTTACAGTCTGTCGCGTTTAGCCTCTTCGCTACCCCTCCGGATGTGCAAAATTTATTCTATACTAATAACATATAAAAATCAAGTTATTTTTCAGGATACTTAATTGCATTTTTAATAAGCTTTTCTCTAATAATTTCTGAGACGTCAAATCCTAAGTCATACGCAAGTGCAATTGAATATATTAAAACATCTGCTATTTCTTCCTTTACGTTTACAATATCTGCATTTTCCGGACCCCATTGATAATTTTCTAGAAGTTCAGCTGCTTCGATGATTATTGACTTTGCAAGGTTTTCAGGATTATCACTATTGTCCCAACCTCTTTTATCCCTAAATTCAATTATTTCTTGGATTATTTTTTTCATGTAAACACCTCCTATTTATTCTATCATAAATTCTATATCTATAAGCACAAAACTTTAAACATTATTATTGATATAAAAATATACTTAAAATTTAAGAAACACTACATAATTCCAATGTGCAAAGCTTTCTAAAAAAACTTTAATAAATACTCTTGCATTCTTCAAAAGTGTTGTAGGCATCAATATAAAGGTTTTAGGGTGACAATTAGGTGGAGGTTAATAAACTGTATCAAGTACTGTCGGAAATTGATGAAAATAAAACAAATTATTTAAAAAGCAATCAATCTTCAGGATTAATTACTTTTTTTATTCTTTTATTCAAAGTAGGACGATCTATCATAACTACTCTATCGCATCCAGTACATTTTAACTTAACATCTGCTCCAGTTCTTATTACTTCCCATCTATTTGATCCACATGGATGACCCTTCTTCAATACTAGAATATCTCCGATGTTTAGTTTATTCATTATGTACAACTAATTGAGGGAATGGGATTTCAATATTATTATCAACACAGAAAATAACTAAATCATTTCTAATGTCTCTTTCAATTTGAAAATGTTGTGATTCAACAGTTTTAGCAATAATTCTCATATTAATACTTGAATCAGCAAGTTCAGTTATTCCTAAGTATTTTGGTTTTTCAATTACCATATCATATTTACCATCAATACTTCCAATAAATTTATTAATTAATTTCGGAAATTTAACCAAATCTGTGTTATATGACACTCCAAAGTTTATTACCGCGATACTATCACCTTTTGAATAATTAATAATACTATCCATTTGTCCGTTTCTAATGATCTTAACTTCTCCACGCCAATTTCTAATTTTTGTAATTCTTAACCCTAGTTCTAAAACATTTCCTTTAAATCCATCTGCTTCTATAACATCTCCTACATTAAATGATTCTTCAAATATGATGAAAAACCCACTTATAAAGTCTTTTACAATTTCCTGAGCTCCAAATCCGATAGCTAATCCTATTACACCCGCACTTGCAATAAATGGAGTAACGTCAATTTCTAATTCAGAAAGAATTATCATTGATATAATAAACCATATAACATATTTGCTAATACTAGATGTCAATTTGCCAATAGTTAATGCTCTTGGTCCTCTTTCTTTTATCTTAAAGACTTTGAATAATACTTGTTTTACAATTGAGATTAAAATAAATCCGATAAGAATCCACATCAAAACTAATATAAAACTTGTTAGTAATTCCGATAGATTATTTGATACCTTCAGATTATCAAAACGTTTTAATAGAATTTCTTTTAATGCACTCATAATTATTTCCCCCTACTTAAAAATTGTATCAATTTATCAAATTCCTTCTCATCAGAAAAAGAAAATGTAATATTGTTTTTCTTAATTTTAAATTTTATATCTAAATCTACTATATTCTCCAATGATTTTTGAGCTCTATCGATGATTTTTTTTGAAATAATTTTTTCATTTTCGTTATTACTGTAATTTCTAATAATACTCTCAATATCTCTTACAGTTAATCTCTCTTTAATAATTTTTTTGTGTAATCTAATACATAA
>JAFLJX010000156.1 GCA_022712785.1 Mycoplasmatota bacterium
ATATAAAAGAAGTTACTTTCACAGTAGCTTCGTATAAAGATGAAGAAGCAAGATTGAATGGAAAAAGCGCAGTTGAAAGAGTTGATATTTCACTATTAAAAGAAGATTTTACAATTATAGATAACTCAAATATCCTACAAACTCTTTATACCTGGTTTAAAGCAAACGCAGTTGGCTTTGAAGATGCGGTTGATGTATAAATGGAAATTGTAGAAAGAGTTAAATCATTACTTAGGAATCACGATTTAATGATGATCTATATTGGTGGAAGTCGTTTATATGGAATAGCTGATGAAGATAGTGATTATGATATAAATGTAATAGTTAAAAATAACATTGGGTATCATCATACATTTATTGATAACGTTGATTACTTTATATACTCAATAGAAGATTTAAAGAAGTTATTATTGTTTAGTGAAAGCTCGCAACATTATTCAAAAGCACATATGGATATATTCCTTAATGTACAAGAAGCAATAACTTATATAAATCCAGAATATGAAAATGAGTTTCAGTTTCTATATGATTTTAAACTTGAATACCACTTTAAAACTTATATAAATGAGTTTGTGAAATATTACTATTACATAATGAAAAACAGCAGAGCACAATTTTCTAAACGACTTTATCATATTCATCGAGTAAAAGCCCAAGTAGAAAATTATGTAAATAGTGAAGTCATTACGTATAACTTAACTGAAGAACAAAATGTACGAGTTCTAAATTTTAAGAAGAACTTTGAAACTTTAGGATTTAGATATTATCCTGAACTAGAAAAGGATATGGATTACTTAATAGCTTATTTGAAAGTTGGTGATAATAATGGAAAGGGATAACATCCTAATACTATTTAGATTAGAAAATATGATTTATTGGATTGTATCAATAGTGGTTATTGTATTAACAACAATTAGACAATTTAATAAGCAAGATAAGAAGAAAGATGAACAAGGTAAAAAGATACTTGTAAATCTAAGTACAATTGAAAAACAGAATGTTCTTATATTAGATAAGCTAGATACACATTCAAGTGATATAAAATCAATAAAAAAAGATCTAAATGCTATAGATCATAGAGTTACAAGATTAGAGAACTCACACGTAAACTTATATAAGAAAATAAACCAGGAGGAGAAGAAATGAACGAATTATTAATTATAGTAAGTATCTATTCGGTATTCATTACAGCTATGTATATATCGAATAAACTAGGACCAAATAAAACCTTTAATCAATTAGTAGAAGATGTTAAGAAAGACTTAACAGAAACTGTATTAAATATTGGTGAGTTAGTCGTTAAGGCAAAAGAGATAGTATTTGATTCACAGTTCACTGATGCGATTAAAGAGTTTATATTAATAGTTGAAGAGAAGAATCTATTAGCAAAATCAAAAGGTGAAATTTATCTTAAAGGAAACGAGAAACAACTTGAAGTAGTAAGAAGATTAACTGATTGGGTATCAAATCTTACTGGTTCAGCAGAACTAGGAGTTTCGTTTATAGAGGATAATAAATCAAAGATTGATATAGTGATAAATGACTTTATTGCATTCTCTAATAAGATGGAAGGAAAAGACACTTTAAGTGAAGCTGAAAAGATAATTGAATCTAAAATTAAAGACTCTGATGTTATTAAATAAATGAGTTGCTATAAGTGTTTATATTAGGTAACATGTGACATACAAAAGGAGATGGTAGAAGATGTTGAACCAAGTTATATTAGTTGGAAGAGTAGAAGAAATTGATAGAAACGAACCAAGGATAACACTAAGAATTGAAAGACCAAGCAAGAATGGAAAGGATTATGATTTTATACCCTTATTATTAAATGAAAACTTAACAGAATCGACATTTGAATATATAAAAGAAGGAATAACACTTGGAGCGAAAGCAACACTTTATGTAGAAGATGGATTTGTTACAGTCATTGCAGAAAAACTCACATTTATAAATACAAATTAAACTTGCCCACTTCGGTGGGCTTTTTATTTGAGAAAAATATAGTGTTGAGTGGTATAATAATTATTAAGGGGAGTGATAGAATGAATCATCAAAGAGAAGGTGCTATTAGTAACGTACATGTCGGAAGAGAGTTTAAAGAGTTAGTATTAGATTATTTTCAAAAGAATAGTTTTGATATACAATTACATATCACAATTCCGATTGGAATCGAAGGGAAAAGAAAGAAACCAAAGCAATTTGATATGGGTGATTACGATTCTAAGATAATTATAGAATGTAAAGCTATGACATGGACTGTGTCATATGGAGTACCTAGTTCTAAATTGACAAAATGGAACTATGAAATGTTTAATTTCTTTCTAGCACCAAAGGAGTATAGGAAGATGTTTGTAGTTCAGAAAAGCTTTAATAAAAAGAAAAATCAAACTTTGGCTGAATATTATATTGATAAGAATTTGATGGTTTTGCCACAATTTTTGCCGATGTAACTGGTGGATATGGAAATGTAGAGTATTATTGGACTCGAGATTCTTTGGGTGGAGAACCAACAGATTTGGCCGATATTCTTAATCCCAACCCTACAGATAATCCTAACTTATATTCTTATAATTGGTTGTACGTAATAGATGAGTGCGGATTAGCA
>JAFLJX010000157.1 GCA_022712785.1 Mycoplasmatota bacterium
ACGACGCTCTTCCGATCTGAAAACATTTGTTAAATTATCAAAGTTCTATTTTGAAATGAATCTGAAACTATATCTTTATTTTATAGGTGTATCTTTGATAGCCTTAAGTATTATGCTAAGTATATTTTGGAATGTTCGAGACGTACCTTTTGATTATTTCTTGATTGTATTTTATGGATTTATAGGAATATCGTTACTCGGAATGATTGCTTTTACTAATAATAAATATGAAGTGTACTTTATTCTTAATAGAAACCGTGTGACACAGTTGATTGTCTTTATGGTTTATCCAATTATAGTAATAAGTATATTAAGTATTACATATATGTGGGTTAGAAGAGGAGATTCCTTTGAGTTAAGTAATATATTAACTCAAACAGGGATTGTAGCAGGAATATATTTTTATACAATTATTTTCTTATTACAACTTTTTGCAATGAGAAAAGATAGAAAGATTTTATCTAATTCATGGGTTGTTATATTAATGGTTATTGGTTGGAGTCTAATTAATCAAGGTTTTGATCTTTCTGAAGAACTTACGAATGGAACAAGTCTTATTTTGTCAATTATTGGTGTAATAATGACTTCTGTTATGGCTTTTACACCGATGATATGTGTAGTTTACTTATATAGGAAGCTTGAGGTGTAGATATGAATAATATTGATAGTTTTTCTAAAGTATATAGTAGTGGATTTAGGATGGAAGTTAATGGCTTAAGTATTAATCATGGAGTTACAGCAATTCTTGGTCATGTTGGACAAGGAAAAACAACATTATTAAGATTGTTATCAGGCTTATCAAGAGTTACTATTGGGGAGATTAATTTTATAAATAATACAATATTTAAACCGAATCAAACTACAATGTACAATTTTACTATTACAAAACTAGGAAAGTTATACGATGAGTTTATTGAAGAGTTTGATTATGAAAAGTATTTAAATCTTTTGAGTCAATTTGGAATTGATTCAAAAGGTCACTACACATCTTTATCATCCGGACAAAAAGAGGTTGTTTGTGTTTTGTTAACAATATGTGTTGATCGTGATATTTACTTACTAGATGAACCATTTAGTAATATAGATGTGATAAACCGAAAAAAGATTAGCGAATTAATCATTTCCAATATTGATTTAGGTAAAAAATCAGTATTGATTGCATCTCATGAGATTAGCTATTTGGATCGATTAGTTGATCAATGTATCTTATTAAAGGATGGGTTAGTTATTGGAAATGAAACGGTTGAAAAAATTAATGAAGACTATCCATCAATAAGAGAGTGGTATAGCAGTTTATATAAGATATAATAAATTTTAATAGCTAATAAAATACGAATATATAAAATGAATTTTTAATAAGAACTAGCACCTATATTAAAATGGGGGCTAGTTTTTTGTACAAAAGTATTAAAAATAAAGAAAACAGGACACTACTTTGTCCTGTTCAAACTTTAAATATCTTGATATAATTATTACATAGTAGATTGAAAGGGGAAATATTAATGAATGTTAAAGTGTTATTTGAAATAGAAAAGAATGGAATAATAGCTACTATCGAAGAATATTCAACTGAGAATTTTGTTAATAGTTATTGTAATATGCTTAAAGGGTTAGAATATCAAAAAGACGAGGAAATGATTAAGACGCTTATAACTAAATTATTAGCTTGGTATGATGAAGGAAGTATTGACGAGGCTTTACAATGTGATTATGAACCTTCCAGAAGAAAGCATATCTATACGTATAGATTATTAAGAACTTTTGTTAAAGAAATGAATATTGATTATGTAATACCTAAAAAGAGAAAAATTAAAGAAAAAGATACAAGGAATTCTTTTGATAATCCAGCTCTTATGGAAGATTTACATGTCTAAACAATGAAGAAAATTAAATATAGGACATATCCGCCCTGTACAGTTTTTAAATTAAGTGAAATAATATAACTATAATATAATAAAAGAACGGGAGATGATGCATTAATGGATATTAAAAGCATGTTTGAGATTGAGAAGTATGGAATGTTACAAACAGTATTAAGTGAAAAACCAGGAGCCTTTATTAAAAGTTATTGTGATGTGTTACTTAAGATGAGTTATCCTGAAGATGAAGAGAAGATTAAGATTCTAATACCTAGAATTTTAGCTTGGTATGATGAAGGAAAACTAGATGAATTATTAAGTAGTAAATATTGTTGGAGTAAAGAACAACATGTTAAAACTCATAGCTTATTAAATGAGTTTATTAAAAAACTTAAAATAAATTATATTAAACCACCTAAAAAAGTAAGAGAAGAAAGAGAATTTTTCTCTAAAGGTAATCCTTTTGATAGAGATGATGACATATTTCCACCAATAAAACTAGGTTAAATATGAAAATGACTAATAAATTGATGATTTTATTAGAAACTACTCAAAACAATTACTTGATATGAATTACTCTAAGGATGAAGAAACAATAAAGATTAGTATATAACCAAAATAATTAAGTTAGATAAGAAATGTAGTTAATACGTATAAAAAACACCAAATATAAAATAAAAAGCAACATTGGACAATGTCAGTCATTTGTTGCTTTTTATGGATTCTCTCCTCGCAGTACAGAGATAGGGGTCTTCCAGGGTACCACATGATGGGACCATTGAAATACTGGAGGATGTTTTTTAGAAATCATAAAATCAAAACAAAATTGTTAAAACCGCTATTTAATGGTATAATTTTCATTGAGAAATCAATTAGGAGGACTAAGATGATAACAGGAGAGATTAAAGGGAAAATTGATGGAATATGGGAAACGTTTTGGACTGGTGGATTAACAAATCCATTATCCGTAGTTGAGCAAGTAACTTATTTATTATTCATTAAACTATTAGACGATAACCAATTAAGAAAAGAAAGTAACGCAGTAAGACTAGGAGCAACTCTAAAGGACTTACTTTTTAAACAAGGGAATTATATAGATAAGGATTTAAAAATAGAAGTTCCTTATAATGACCTAAGATGGTCTGTATTTAAAGATTTTGAAGCTGCAGAAATGTTTGATAATATTAAAGATAATGTTTTCCCATTTATTAAAGGTATTAATAATGGTAAAGACACCGCTTTTACAAGATATATGAAAGATGCTATCTTTATGATTCCAACACCACGTGTGTTGGTAAAAGTAGTTGATGGATTAAGTGATGCTTCACTTGATTTAAATAATAAAGACATCATGGGAGATGTATATGAATATCTTCTTGCTAAAATAGCATCTTCAGGAACCAACGGACAATTTAGAACACCTAGACATATCATCAAAATGATGGTTGATTTAATGAAACCAACTTTAAATGATCAAGTATGTGACCCAGCTATGGGTAGTGCGGGGTTTTTAGTTGAGTCAGCTAGATATGTTTCAGAAAAGTATCAAGATGAATTACTAAGAAAAGACAATTTAGAAAAATATACTACTACAATGTTTAGTGGATTTGACACTGATCAGACAATGCTTCGTATTGGGGCAATGAATATGATGTTACATGGAGTAGATAATCCTAATATTAAATATCAGGATTCTTTAAGTGATGAAAATTTAATTAAAGATCAATATGACTTAATCTTAGCAAATCCTCCTTTTAAAGGTAGTTTAGATTATGAAGCGGTTTCTAAAGACTTATTAGCCATAACAAAGACAAAAAAGACAGAACTTCTTTTCTTGCCGTTATTTATCAGAATGCTTAAAGTTGGAGGAAGATGTGCTTCGATAGTACCTGATGGTGTTTTATTTGGTAGTAGTAATGCACATAAATCGATAAGAAAAGAAATTGTTGAAAATCATAATTTAGAAGCAATTATTTCTATGCCTAGTGGGGTTTTCAAGCCTTATGCAGGTGTATCAACTGCAATTATGATTTTTACAAAGACAGGTACTGGTGGAACTAAAAATGTATGGTTTTACGATATGGAAGCAGACGGGCTTAGTTTAGATGATAAACGTCAACCAATTAAAGATAATGATCTATCTGACATAATTGAGAGATTTAATACTAGAATGGATACTGAGCTAGAAAGAGAAAGAACTGAACAATCATTCCTTGTACCAAAAGAGGAGATTAAGAATAATTATTACGACTTGTCTATTAATAAATATAAAGAGATAATTTATGAAAAAATCGAATATGATGCACCTTCTGTGATTATAGAACGAATTGACAATATAGACAAAGATATAGAAAAACTAAAAAAAGAGTTAAAAACTCTGCTAAATTTAGATTTGTAGGGCTGATTACTATGAAGAGAGTAAAGATAAAAGATCTTGGAAAAGTGGTAACAGGTAATACACCAAGCAAAAGAAATGAAGAGTTTTATAATTCTAATGACATTAGTTTTTTTAAACCGGATAGTATAAGTATGAATGGTATTACTCCATTAGAACATGCAAAAGAGTACTTGTCTGAACACGCAAGGAGTAAGGCTAGAATTGTTGAAAGAGATTCTGTACTTGTGACTTGTATTGGGAACATTGGAAAAATTGGTATTGTTGTAAGTGAAGAGGCTTCCTTCAATCAACAAATAAATGCAATAGTCCCTAATAAAGCGATACTATCAAGATACTTGGCTTATAATTTACTTGCAAACCAGCAGAAATTATCAGCTATTGCAAATGCACCAGTAGTACCACTAGTTAATAAAACCAATTTTGAGAATTTTGAGATAGAGATTCATGAGGATTTAGTAGAGCAAAGTAAAATTGTTAATATCTTAGATGGATTAGCAACAATAGTGAATTCAAAATCTAGACAGTTGATGGAATATGATCAACTCATCAAATCCCGATTTGTAGAGATGTTCGGAGACCAATCTACTAATGAACGCAAACTTCCAATAGTATTATTTAATGATATAATTGAATACATGGTTGATATTGGTTCAAACGGAGCTAATTCAGTGATTTCATCCAATCTGAATATGAGTGATGAACCTGATTATGCTGTAATGATTCGCTTTACTAACTCTACAAAGAATGATTTTGTTAACAATGTAAAATACATTTCTGAAGAAGCCTATAATTTCTTTAAGAAATCTAAAGTTTATGGTGGAGAATTGGTATTTTGTAAGATTGGTAGTGCTGGAAAAATGTATATGATGCCTAATCTTAATAGACCTGCTTCGTTAGGATTAAATCAAATAATGGTTAAGACTAATAATAAGATTAATATTATTTATTTGTATAATTTACTTAGTAGTGATTTTGGGTCACATCTTATTGGGAGATGTGTGAATGGAGCTGTAACAAAAACCATTACCAAGGGAGCAATAAAGAAAATCCCGTTGATGTACCCTCCATTGGAAATGCAAAATCAGTTTGCTGAGTTTGTTCAACAAGTCGACAAATTGAAATTTGAAGTTATGATGTATTTAGATATATAATAAGTAAAGAGATTTTAAGGGGGGATTTTCATGAATTTTTCTTTTATAGATAATATTGAATCGATGAGTAAAATATATTCTTTATGTAGTGATGCTGAAGAGTTTGTTTTGTCACGTCCAAATATAAGTTCAGGACAATCAAGAAAAGCATTAGAATACCTTGTGAAAGGTGTATATCATGTAAAACAAGGATATGTACCAAGAAATCAAGATTTATTTTCTTTAGTGACTAGAGACGAGTTTACTGAATTTATAGGAGACCATGGACTTATAGATGCTTTGCATTTTATAAGAAAAGTTGGCAATAATGGTGTTCATGGCAATAATGTAACTAAGTTACAAGCTATTAAATCCTTAGAGTTCCTACACTTTTTTGTGGGAGAAATATTGATAAAATTAAATTTAATTGAAACTTATCCACAGTTTGATACTGGATTACTAAATAAAACAGATAAGGGAGAAACTGTAGAGAAGGACGTTGTTTTTGATCAATCTATATTTGATCAATTTAAAGGAAAAATTACAAGACACACTACATTAACAA
>JAFLJX010000158.1 GCA_022712785.1 Mycoplasmatota bacterium
GTAAATATTCTTCCTTCTGAGGTAATTGCTGAAGAATGATACTGTCCTAACGATATATCTGTTACTGTTTCTCCTTCAGGTAAAGTACCTGCTAAAACCTCAACAGGGGAACCTGTTGAAACATTACTCATAAAACTCAAAATTATTAATATTGTTACTAGTGATAATGTAATTATTTTTTTCATAATACCCTCCTATTTTGTATTTTTTATATAGTTCTAAGAACCTCAATAAAAATTGATAGTTCTTCTTTTATACAATTATTCTGTAAATTCTTATCTAGATTATTGTGTTCTCTTTATTCCCTAGATTTAATTCGCAATTACATTTCATCATACTTCATTTATATTTTGAACAAAAAAATAGACCTACTATAAAGTCTGTAGATTAAATTACAATCCAGCCATCTTCTACATGCGTAATTAGGCTCTAAGACTTTGCGTACACATATTTCTATGTGGTTCCCAATATTTAACTACTATTATTTTACACCTTATATTAGATGACATCAATAGTATTTATAATAAATACAATTTATATGTTAATGATGTTATCACCAATATTATGATTATCAGATTACGTCCTTCTATTTTAGGCAACAAAAAAGTTACCTTCAAAAGGTAACTGGCTGTCTCCTTGAGACCCTATAGCTTTCCGTCACTGGATCACTCCAACTTTGGCATTTTCTTTTTCATACATTCGTACATTACAATGGTATACAACAAGTATCAATATGTAGCCCGTAGAGTTAATATTTGTTTAATACTCTAGGTAATTTCAAGTTTTAAACTTTGATAAAACTCGAAAATTGTATTATATAAAAGTAGTAATGTCATAGGATTGAACTACTTTTGTTATGAATTTCTTCATAAATTTTCGAATTGAAAAGTTATCTGTATTTATGAAAAGAAAAGCCGTAAAGCATAAAATCAATTAAGATTTTATTTCTTTACAGCTTTTAAGTTCTTATTCCCAATCATGTTTGAAAAGTACTACTACTACACCAATTCCAGCTCCTAGAATTAATCCAATACCTGTGTACATAAGTGTACTAACACTTGATTCATACTCTGGTGTCATTAAAGGTTTAATAACACTACTAGTTGTATACGTATCGTATTCAACTAACATTGTATTTGAATCTTCAATTATACTTGATAGTTCAATTTCTGATCTTGCAATTGCAGCTTCTAATTTCGCTATTTCTTCAGCTTGTTTAGCTGGAGTAACAGTAAATAAAGGATCATCGCCATTAAGTCTATCTATTTGAAGTTCATTATATATGATATCATTTTCTAACTCATTTACATTCATCTGTAAATTAACCAAGTTATCAATCAACGTATTATAGTATGTATCTATTTCAATACTAGGATCCATACCAGGTATTATAATAGTAGTTACACTTCCAGTGTAGTTATCTATCATTAATTGAGCATTGATTACATTAGCTAAAGTTTTATCTAATTCTAACTGTTTTATGTCGTTTTGATGAGTATAATTAGTTATTAAATAATCTTTATCTTTAGTTAAAAGATATGTAGCAGTTCTTGATTCTATTTTCTCAATTTCTAATTGTGAAACTAAACTTGTTCTAACTAAAATATCTGCGAAGCCAATACCTAAAGTTGGTGAGACAAACCCAGGATTAAGTTTACCTTTAGTTATCATTACACTCTCAATCAAATCAATTTGTGTTTCTAATACTTTATGAATATCAAGATAATCATAAAGTTCAAAATCAGTACCTGTATAATTTAAGATAACTGATTGTTGAATATATCTATTTTCAAAATCAATTCTGAATTGATCAATCATTTCATTTATTAAATCTCTTGATTCATCAACTGATAAATCTAAAGCTGCATTATCTAAAACAATTTTAAAGTCTGTTGGATAATAAGATATTTGTTCTCCGTTTTCCAAGCCTTCTTGGATAAGTAACGTAACACTACTTGGAACTATTGGAATCAATTGAAAAGAATTTCTAATTTGATTAGTCGTTAAACTTTCAATTCCTTCTTCTTCTAAAGCTTTTTCAATTACATAAGCCTCAAATGCTGTATTATAATCAAAACGAGTCCCGTTAGGATAAATACCCTCTGTTACTCCTTGCCAAGTTAATGACAATACAGTTGATACACTTGATGACCTTTTTTCCATAACAACTGCACCTATAGTACCTACAAGTAAGAATGCCACAGCTAAAATCACAATTATGATTTTACCTCGCCACACTACATTTATTAATTCCTTTATACTTATTTCTCTTTCTTCCATTTGTTAATACCTCCAATAAATATTTTTATATTTAAACCCAATATAACATATTACCCTTATTATTATACAAATAAAATGAATTAAATTAAAGTAATATCTTATTTAGTCTTATATATTCGTTTTTATCCTTATCTGATTTCATTCCTTTTTTCTTATGCAAAATAGAAATAATTTAATGTAATCATAAATATTATAATTTTATTTAGGATAAAATCTCATTTATGATATAATTGTGTAGATAAGTGAGTAATTTATACTAAAAGGGGAGATACAAAATGTTGTTAACTAAATTTTTTGGACATGATTTAGATATGTCTAAAGCACAAACAATGTGGACGGTACATCATGCAATACTTGTATTTTTCGCATTAATTGCTATTATTGGTACTTTATATTTTGCTTTAAAAATTAAAGCAAAAGAAAATGAAAAACAAATAAGATATTTCGTTATGGGAGTTTTAATAATTTTAGAACTAGCTTACCATATTCATAACTGGACTGCACCTCTTGAAATTAGACTAGATAGAGGACTAAGCGTTCCCCTTCATCTATGTAGCTTTGCTGTGTTCTTGAACATAGTATTACTCCATACTAATTCAAAAAGAGTATTTGACTATGCATTTATGTTTGGTACAATTGGTGGATTCATGGCAATGATACTACCAAACAGTTTAGGCTATACAGCCTCAAACTTTAGATATTATCATTTCATAGTATTACATTCAGTAATAATGGCAGTTCCTCTTTATTACTATAAAGCTTATAACTATAGAATAGATTATAAATCGGTACTACATGTATTTAGATCTGCGGTTTTACTTGGAATAGCAGTATATATATTTAATGGGTTCCTTGGAACTAACTATTGGTTCATAAGAGAAATACCAAATAATGTATCTTCTGTATTCACAAACTGGAACATATATATAATATGTTTTACATCACTTGTATTCCTAACAA
The DNA here is from genome assembly GCA_022712785.1 of Mycoplasmatota bacterium. Lineage (GTDB taxonomy): Bacteria > Bacillota_I > Bacilli_A > Izemoplasmatales > Izemoplasmataceae > JAFGXW01. Next base: position 3,241 of record JAFLJX010000158.1, read on the forward strand.
TGAATATATTATATCTATTATCAAACTTAGACACTATAATTGAGAAGAAGGCCTAACTAGGCCTTCTTTTAGTATATAAGTCCATAGGAAAGAGCCACGTCTCCGTGGCTCTTAAGGAAGGGATGTGCGAATAATAAATTATTCGCCATGCTATGTAAGGGATAAGCGTAGCATTTCTGCTACATCTTTAGTATATGTTACTTTTAAGTCAAAAGCAAATTGATATGCTCATATTTATAAAATAAAAAGACACTATTTAGAAATAGTGTCTCTATTTATATTATCTATGGTTTAGGTATTTCAAATGTTTCAGGTATATAGCTATCTGTATCATTAAAGATATAAACAAATAATAGTTTAGTCATATTGAAATTATCTGCGTCTACTTTATCAACATAATATTGGAATAATTCACTAGTTCCTGGTCCTGCAGGACCAACAACATCTAATAATTCAAGATATCCGATAGGACTAACAAATACTTCTGTTCCGTCATGCCAGAATAACTGAATAGCATAGTCAGGTGATAAAATACTTCCACTCATTTCAATGTATGACATGTTCAAGTCAAACGCTAAACTTAAATCAACATATCCTTCAAATGTATCTAACTGTCTAGACTCACCAAACAGTAACATTTCTAATGGATTATCAAAATAATAGTTAGTAACATCTTCAAGCGCTTCAAAAACAAGTACTGCTAATGAGAATTTTGCAACGTCTTCTGCAATCATGTTAACATCATTAACATTTCCAGGTATACCAATTGGACTACCTTCTCTTACAGTTACACTGAATGATAAATCAATCACAGGTTCTGTCGTTATTTCTTCATTAGTCATAGCTAATTTATTAATAAAATCAGTAAGATTTAATTCAGTAATAACTTCATTTGGATTAGATGGATCGTATAATACTGTGTATTCTACTTCTCCAAGTAAACCTAAGTCCATCATTAATTCAGTATATTCAGGGAATGCTTCACAAGTTTCACCATCAGGACAATTTATAAATTGAATATATGGTAAATCTATTAATTCAAATCCGTCTAGGTAATCCACAGTTGTTTGCATTAAATCTTGGAAGATAAATGCATAAGCAATTGGTTCTAACGTAATTGTAGTTAATATTGCAAAGTCTTCTGTTTTTTCTACATCCACAGTTAATATATCATTATCGATATAATAATCTAATGAGAAGAACTCATCAAACATATATAAATGTTCAAATGCATATTCGATATCCTCAACAACACCCATGTAAACTTGTAGTTCAGCAATTATCCCACTGAATTCTCCAAGAATTGCTGCACTCTGTGGTGCAGTAACTGATAATTCTAATACATATGCATCAAATGCATCTTGACCT
>JAFLJX010000159.1 GCA_022712785.1 Mycoplasmatota bacterium
ACTGGAGGTTATGTTCTTTGGCGTTTTGTAAATCCTGGGGTTGTTTCACTATATAACTTAATACCAAGTAATATTATGATAATAGTTTTAAGCATCTTTTATTTGATTTTCTCTATTGATTCATACTTTACATTGAGAGATCTTTTCAAACTTAGAGATATTATTATTAAACTTGAGAGATTAAGTAAAGAAATAACTGAGAAATTTGAAGTTTCTGTGACTGATTTTAAAGAAGGAATCCAATTTGGGAAAGATTATTTAAAAGGAAACTTAGTTGAAGTGAAATCTCAGATGCAAGTTATTCTTAATAGAGTACCAGCTGGACCCTCAGTGAAAAAATTAAAAAATGATTTAGAGCAAATATCAAAAACACTAAAAAATAGAAGCAGAATTTATAGATTTATGTCAAAATATCCAAACAGCTTCAGTACAAGATTAACAAGGTTGAAAATAAAATTAAAAAGTACTAATATCAATAAAAAATAAAGTAATAGAAAAAGGATGATTATCAAATGGTAATCATCTTTTGTATGTATGTTATTCCATGATTAATTCATTTTACAATATCTAAAAAAACAAAATATATAATCTTGGTATTAGTTTTATTTAATCTTAAATATACATATAGATTTAAAGTGCAAGTGTGAATTTAGGTAAATAATTGTATTTATGGTAAAATTATTACATAAGATACATAATACTGGAGGTAAAAAAATGGCGTTAATGAGTAATTATACTGTTTTCTATGACGAAGTATCTGGGAAATGGGTTGTAAGAAGACATGGGTCTGTTAAAAAATCAGATGATTTTGATACTCAAGCGAAAGCGATTGAGAGAGCTAAAGAGTTAGCTAAAAAATCAGGTGGAAATGTAAATATTAAGAGTAAAGTTGGGAAAGTAAGAGCTAAAGCTTTAAAAGCAAAGAAAAAATAGTTTAATATTATTATTATAAAAAAATATGATTAGAAATATGGCAGTCATCCAGACTGTTTATTTAGGAGGATTATAATGCTATTTGATGCGCATGCGGATATACTAACTGATATGTTAGAACAAAAAAGAATAGATAATAAGAATTCATTTAAATCAAGACATCTTGATTATTATAAAAAGGCTGGGATTACACACAGTATTTTCGTTAATTTTACTGATCCAAGTACAAAAAATAAAACTGAGTTCAAAGAAATTTTCGAAAATGCCTTTATAGAATTGAAAGAAAATAGTGATGTTTTCAATATATGTCTTAATTACAAAGATCTTATATCACCATCTAATAAAATTGGTGTCATCATTGGTATGGAAGGAATCATGCAACTAGAAGATGTAAATCATCTTCAGGAATTGTACGATAAAGGAGTAAGACATGCAGGTCTTACTTGGAATGAAGTAAATAAATATGCTGCTGGACTTTCAAGCACCACTGAAGGACTAACACAACCCGGGAAAGACATCTTAAAAAGAATGGAAGACCTTGGTATGATTATTGATTTAGCCCACGCAAACCCTCGGACTTTTAAAGAAGTATTTGAAAATACAACTCAACCCTTAATAGTATCTCACGGTAATACTAAAGCTCTTTGTAATCATATTAGAAATTATACAGATGAACAACTTAGGATGATTAAAGATAGGAATGGTGTAATTGGAATATGTGGAATTGCTCCGTTCATATCAGATAAAGAGGAACAACAAAATGTTACATATATGGCAGCACATATTGACTATGTTGCTAAATTAATTGGAGTAGACCACGTAGGTATTGGATTTGACGTTTGTTATTATTTGAATGAAAATGCAACACAAAATGGGGTTGAAGGATTCCAAAATATTGGAGAAGCCAACAATCTATTTACCGAATTACAAAAACTAGGATATTCTGATAGTGATATTGAAAAAATAAAGTATAAAAACTTTTTCAGAGTATTTAAAGAAGTATTAAAATAATAAAAAAAGCCATCTGGCTTTTTTTTATTTAAAATCTTTTATAATTTTTCAAAATCATTAACGTTGATTTTTAATGAAACGTAAAACATATATATTGAAACTAAAATAGCTAATATAACTGTTATAACTATTGTTATATTATCAAAGCGACCATCCACATATCCTAATCTAAATAAAACTAGGCCAAAGAAGTTATAAGCTGAATGTAGTATTATAGACATCCAAATATTTTTTGTTTTTAGGTATACAACTGCCCACATTAATCCCATTAAAAATGAATACCCAACTTGTAGTAAAATGTCTGTAAAACCTATACCTTCAAATATATTAACTAGATGAAATAGTCCAAATATTGTAGAAGAGATAAATATAGCTAAATACATTCCGTTTTTAGTTTTTGGTAGTTTTTGTATTAATAAAAGGAGTAGAATTCCCCTAAACACAATCTCCTCGAAGAATCCTGTACTAAAACATTCAATCACAAATATATGTATAGTGTATACTGGCTCTGTAATGCCAGCTCTACCATCAAAGTATGCAATGATAGGGAAATTATTCACAGCTACTATTAATCCTGGGATAATGAGTAAAAAGGATTTTAATACTGGACCATTAAATGTAAATGATTTCTTATATCCAATTATACTCATTAAGACAATAAAAACTATTCCACCTAATATTCGGGGAATACTGTTTGAAACCATTTCATTCACTAATTGATTTGAAAATGAAAATAAATCAATATAGCTTAATACTAATATTATTATCATACTAATAAAAAACAGTAAAATGATCTTGAAATCTTTATTATTGTTTCTTTTGTCTTTATTCATAGCTCATCCAACCTTTATATGTATATCTTAATAATATAATACCATATATAATTATTCCTAGAAACTAAAAACCCCACTATTAAAATGTCCTTTAATAGTGGGGTTTAAATATTATGTAGTTAATTCTTTTTGTTTCAACATTTTTCTAAGTAAGTGAACTCCAAATATTATCATCAAAACGCTAATGAACTGAGAAGGCGTAGGATATGTATTATACTGTGTAGTTATTAAAGGGAATAAATTACCTCGATCATCACCTCGAATAAATTCAATTAGAATTCTCCATATGCCGTAACCAATCATATATGTTTCTATTTCAAAGGTTTTAACTTTTTTAACTTTATTTAAAACAACAAATAATACTAATAAGAAGAAAGCTTCAAATAATTGTGTTGGGAAAATTGAAGTATCACCATAAAGTGTATGACTTACATGGTTGCTAGGGAAATATACACCTAAGAATGAGTCTGTGGGTATACCATAACAGCATCCAGCAAAGAAACAACCAATTCTACCAAATACATGTGCTAAAACAACTCCAGTTATTATTGTATTCATTATTTTTTTTATATCATTGTTATCACCTTTATAGAAATACTTAAGTAATATTAGGAATGAAGCTATACCACCTATAAGTCCACCAAAGAAAGTTATCGAACCAAATGTTAATTCACCTTCTTTTATAGAGTGGAAAACACCATCAAATATATAGGAGAATAACAAGGCGAATATCAAACTTATCCCAAGTATTATAAGTAATAGATTTGTTTGTTTCTTAGAAAAACCATCTGTTTTATCAAAACGATTAGCGACATAAATGAACATAAAAAAGACGCCTATTACGATCATTAAATCGTATAGAGCTATTGTTTTTCCAAATATGTCAGGTAGTAAGAAAGGATACATCAAATCAACTCCTTAAAACTATTATAACATATAAAATAATTCATTTAATACAAAATGATGCTTGTTTGAAACCTTTTATAAACTGAGTATGCTATTTGTATATATATCATGGGTAAATTAATCACTTTAATTCTCACTGTTAAAAATGAAATTATGTGACAATTCACGGGTAATAATAAATTGTTCAATAAATAAATTTCCGGTAATGTTCTGCAATTTTTGTACCTTATCAAAAATCTCAAGTGGAGATATAAAACCGTATTTTAAGTAAATTTCTAAGTTACTAGAAGAAGTAGGAATATCATCACTAGAAACATAATTTTTAAGTTTGTGTTCTAAAAATATTTCTAAAACTTCTTTAGCTTCTTGTTCATAGAAAAAGGTTGGAGAATTTGAGTCTTGAATATCATCAAATTGATCAATATTATCCATTATTATCGTTTTCAGTGTTCTTGTATCTTTTTCCTCTTTGTTGCTTGTATATATTACTGGTACTATAACATTACTCTCAACTAGAGTAAGTGATATTGAGTTTTCTTCTAGGTAATCGAAAACTCTATTTTCGATTGATTTTTGTATTTTCAAGTATGCTCTATCTTTAATAACATGAGTACTATCTTTTAGAAGTGAATAAAAGAATTTAGAATCTTCCTCAAGGTAATATACGTTGTTTGTATATTTTGATAGGAATCTTTCATGCCCAATCATACCTTTTTTGAAAAACTCATTATGTTCTATATTTTCTTCAGGAACTCTTAAAAGTATAATTTGGAGTCCTTTACCAAATTTATCTGATAACTCTTTGGCTTTTAAAAGACCGTGATTATAGTGTATTCTAAATGATTCTGACATGATATATGTAATCAATCCAGCATTATTAAACTCAAGAATTTTTTCAAATCTATTTGGGTTCATCATAGTATTGTTTCCTTTCGATATAGAAACATAAATATTCTAAGAAATATATTTCTAAATTTCTATTTATCTTTTAAACAAGTATAACATCAACAGTAATTATCTAAGATAATTGTGCTCAAAAATATATAAAATTAATGAAACTAAATACAGTAATAAAAGATATTTATATAACTTCTAAATTGTAATTTTACAGGTATATAATTGTCTTACAATGATGTATTTTAAAATATAATCATTTATTTAAAAAATACCAATAGATTTCAAATAAAGTATTCTATAAATATAACAAAAAAATATACTTTACTTTTCAAACTAATATTGTATAATTGTGTAGTGTAGTAGTATTTTAGAACATTTTTTTATTATTAGGAGTTGAAACAATATCTATTTTTGTATTTATGTGATTATTTACTAATTTTATACTAAATATATCTTTCAGCTATGACTACCTCGTGATTTGTATAAATATGGAATAGAAGTATGTTTACAACCATATTCAGAAACACAGGAGGAAAGAAATGATTTTACAAAAAATACTTGAATCTTATCCTGTTAGTGAGGATTATTTACTGGAGATATTAATTGATGTCGACAAGCAAAAAGAGAACCATTTTATATCAGAGGAAGAAATCACAATAATAAGTAATCATCTAGGAATTAAAGAAAGTCATGTATGTAGTGTTGTATCTTTTTACACACTTCTTTCAACTACTCCTAGAGGTAAATACATCATCCAAATTTGCAAGGACGTTCCTTGTTATTTGAATGATGATTTTAATGTTCTAAAGACTGTTGAAAATGAATTAAATATTAAAGTTAATGATACAACAAGAAATCAAAAATTTACATTAGAATTCACAGCTTGTATTGGTTGTTGTGACGAAGCACCAGCAATGAGAATTAACGATAGTACTTATACAAATTTAACAAGAGAAAAAGTAATTAAAATCATTAATGACTATAAGGAGGGTAAATATGATTGAACGTATAGAGTTAACTAAAAGATTTGATAAAATAGACCCTCTTAGTATAAAAAATTATTTAGATTTTGGTGGATATGAAGTATTTAAAAAAGCATTAAAAATGAAACAGGAAGATATTCTTAATGAAATAGCATTATCAAGAATAACTGGGCGAGGTGGAGCAGGGTTTCCTGTTTCTATAAAAATGAAAAGCTTCGCCAAAGAATCCGGATTTAAATATGTTGTATGTAATGCTGACGAGGGAGAACCAGGAAACTTTAAAGATAGATATCTAATGGAAAAAGATCCTCATCAAATTATTGAAGGTATATTAATAAGTGCTTTCAGCACAGGTGCATCAAAGTGTTTTATTTATATTAGAGGTGAGTATGCTAAGGCGATTGGCATAATGAAAAATGCAATCAAACAAGCCTATAAAACTAACCATTTAGGAATGAATATTTTGGGTTCTAATTTTAGTTTTGAAATTGAAATTAGACGTGGAGCCGGAGCATACGTTTGTGGGGAAGAGTTTGCCTTAATTGAATCAATAGAGGGTAAACCAGGTAGAACTAGAGTTAAACCGCCATTCCCTACTCAAGTAGGAGTCTTTGATAAACCAACATTAATTAATAATGTTGAAACATTTTGTAATTTACCATTCATTTTAAGAATTGGTGGAACTGAGTATTCTAAAATAGGGAATGAATATGCATCTGGAACTAAACTGATAAGTTTAACTGGAAATGTTAAAAATAAAGGATTGTACGAAGTGCCTTATGGTAGAACTATAAGAGAAGTAATAGAAGTTTTAGGTGGCGGAGTTAATGATAATAAAAAAATTAGTATGGTTCAGCTTGGTGGAGCTTGTGGAGCAATTATTCCTGAGTCATTATTAGATATGGATATAGATAATGAAAAATTCAATATCTTTGATTCAAAAATGGGAGCTGGAGCAATTATAGTAATGGATGAAAGTTTTGATATGTTTGATATAATATTAAAAAATATGGAATTTTTCCAACATGAAACATGTGGGAAATGTATGCCTTGTCGCGAAGGTCATATTCAAGTACTTAATCTGATTAAAAAGTTTGTTCGATATAGTGCTAACGAGAAAGATTATTTGTCACTTGAATCTTTAGCTCAAGTAATTCACGAAACAGCTTTATGTGGATTAGGACAAACATCAATGACTTCAATCATTTCAACAATGAAATTCTTTAAAGAAGATTATCAACAACGTATTAAAGAATCTCTATTTAAGGAGGAATATTATGGTTAATTTAAGAATTAATAATATTGATATTACCGTAAAAGATAATATGACTATTTTAGAAGCCGCAAGACAGCATAATATAAACATACCTACTCTATGTCATTACCCTGATTTACATATTAATTCTGATTGTCGTATTTGTGTTGTTGAAATCGAAGGATATAAAGGATTAAAAACGTCATGTTCAACTCCTGTGAGTGAAGGGATGAATATTTCAACAAATACTCCAAAAATATTAAATGCAAGAAAAACAATTACTGAATTAATTCTATCTAACCATGATGCGACTTGTACATCATGTGTTAGAAACATGAGATGTGAACTTCAGGAATTAGCTAAGAATTTAGGAATAGACATAAACCGTTTTGAAAATGTACTAGTTAAAAAAGAAATTGACAATCATAATCCGGCTTTAATTAGAAACGCTAATAGGTGTATAAAATGCGGGAGATGTATTGATGTTTGTAAAGAAGTACAAGGAATGCATGTTTTAGAAATTATTGGTAGAGGACATGAAATGGAAATTGCTCCAGCATTTGGAAAATATCTGAGTGATGAGTCTTGTACTTTCTGTGGACAATGTGCTAATGTCTGCCCTGTTGGGGCAATAATAGAAAAAGATAATACTAATACTGTTTGGGAAAAACTATATGATCCAAATTATCACGTTATGGTTCAAGTAGCCCCTGCAGTTAGAGTTTCAATAGGTGAAGAAATTGGGCTTAAAACAGGATTGATAAGTAACGGTAAATTAGTTAGCGCAATTAAACGTTTAGGGTTTAATAATGTTTATGACACAGACTTTACTGCAGATTTAACAATAATGGAAGAAGGAACTGAGTTAATAAATCGTATTAAAACGGGTGGGGTTTTACCACTTATGACATCGTGTTGTCCTGGTTGGATAAATCTTGCAGAACAAGAATACCCGGAAATATTACCTCATATTTCATCATGTAAATCACCACAACAAATGTTTGGAACTTTAGCAAAAACATATTTTGCTGAAAAGGAAAATATAGATCCTAAAGATATATATGTTGTATCAATAATGCCTTGTACTGCTAAAAAGTATGAAGCAACAAGAAAAGAGTTAAGAATTGATAATGAAAATCCAGATGTAGACATTGTACTTACAACAAGAGAATTAGGTAAGATGTTTAGACAAATGGGAATTGATTTTGATAAAATTGATGAAGTAGAATTTGATGATCCATTTGGAATAAGTACTGGAGCTGCAGTATTGTTTGGAGCAACAGGTGGAGTGACAGAAGCTGCTTTAAGAACTGTTTATGAGATATTAAATAATAAGCCATTAGAAGATTTAGAATTTAAATCTGTAAGAGGTATGCAGGGAATAAAAGAGGCATCGGTTAAACTAGGTGATCTTGAAGTCAGAGTTGCTGTATCTCACTCATTAGCTAATGCAAGAGTATTGATTGAGGATGTAATTGCTGGGACTTCACCATACGCATTTATTGAAATAATGGCATGTCCTGGTGGATGTATTGGTGGTGGCGGGCAACCATATGGAACGACAAACGATGTTAGACTTAAAAGAATAGCTTCTATCTATGAAGTTGATGGAAATATGGTGTATAGAAAATCTCATGATAATCCAAGTATTAAAAAATTGTATAAAGATTACTTAATAGAACCAAACTCAACAAAAGCTCACCATTTATTACATACTAAGTATAGTATGAGAAGTGGGAAAGCATAAGTATAAAAACTAAAAGACATATCATAATTGATGTGTCTTTTATTAATAATGTGATAAAATATAAATAATGATAATGAAAAGATATATAAACCTTGTAAGGAGGAGTAAAATGCAAAAAGAAATAAAAAGCAAACAACCACTTTTAAATGATAAAGGGCATTTAGCAAATCCCGGATTTGCTAAAA
>JAFLJX010000160.1 GCA_022712785.1 Mycoplasmatota bacterium
CGCTCTTCCGATCTTCCAACTACAAAAGTGTATATCCAAACTAACGGGAATGTTTTAATGAAAACATCTTTATTTTCCATTTTTATCCTCCAATTTTGTTATTCTTACTATTAGGTTTCTAATTCCAGCCAAGACCCCAATAACAATAAAAATAAATTTAAAAACAAATAAAGTATTAAGCACTTCATCTAAGAAATACCCAATAGCAAATGATATTCCAACTGTTACAATAATTTCAAAAATAAAACTACTAACAATTGAATACACCTTAATTGAATTATTTTGTCTTTCATTCATTATTTCGTTCCAAATAAACGATCTCCACAATCACCTAGGCCAGGAACAATATATCCAACTTCATTCAATTTTTCATCCATAGCAGCTAAATATACATCAACATCAGGATGATCTTCATTTAATCTTTTAACACCCTCTGGGCATCCAACAAGACCAACAAATCTTATATCTGTTGCTCCTCTTTTCTTAACATTGGTAATAGCAGCACTAGCACTACCCCCAGTAGCGAGCATTGGATCAACTACTAATACTTTGCCATTAACTATTTCAGTAGGGAACTTAGCGTAATACTCAACAGGTTCTAATGTTTCTTCATCTCTGTACATACCAATATGTCCAACTTTAGCAGTAGGAATAATCATTTGTATTCCATCAACCATTCCAAGTCCAGCTCTCAAAATAGGGACAATAACAACGTCTATATCTAGAACATTACAGATAGTAGTTGTAATTGGTGTTACAACTTCTTCTTTTTTAGTAGGTAAATCTCTTGTGATTTCAAAAGCCATTAATCCAGCAATCTCATTAACATTTTCCCTAAATGTTTTTGTGTTAGTTTCAGTGTTTCTAATAATTGCCATCTTATGGTCTATAAGTGGATGATCTAATATTACTACTTTACCCATATCTATTCTCCTTTATAATTATTTATTTTATTAATTCTTCTAATGTGTCTTTCTTCATTAGAAAACTCAGTTTTAATCCAAATATCTACAATCTTTATAGCAAGTTCAATACTAATAACTCTACCGCCCATTGTAAGAACATTAGTATCATTATGAAGCCTTGTAGCTTCTGCGGTAAACAAATCATGAACTAAAGCAGCTCTAACTCCATGAACTTTATTGGCCATAACGCTCATACCAATTCCAGTTCCACAAATCAAAATTCCACGATTAAATTCTCCACTACTTACAGCTTCTGAGACTTTCATTGCAAAATCATTATAATCAACAGAGTTAGTATCATAAGTTCCAAAGTCAACTACATCAAATCCTAAATCTTTTAAATGTTTAAATATTACTTCTTTATGATCAAACCCACCATGGTCTGCACCAATTGCTATTTTCACTAAAAATCATCTCCTCATATATCATAAACCAGAATATAATTCGTATATATACTATACACATTATACCAATTTATGTTGATATTACAATACCCCGTTTTAGATAAATATATAATAATATTATATACATAATTAATGTATTTATATATATATCATAACAATTAATTATTGATACAGCAACAAATAAAAAAACAGGCTAAAAAATTAGCCTATCAATATTGTACCTTGTCTTAAAATTTTATTATTTACACAATCATATACCGTTGAACTAATTGATGATAAATCTCTACCTTTAACAATATAATCAACTCTATTTTTAAAAGCTAACGTATCTTCAAAACTAAGCAAAGCAGGCTCACTTGATATATTCAAACTTGTAACAGCCATGGGTCCATACTTTTCTAAAATTCGTAAAGCAGTTGTATCCTTGGGAATCCTAACTCCAACGGTGTTAAATCCAGAAGTTATAGTATCACTTACACCCATATTTTTGTTAAAAATCAATGTTAAAGCCCCTGGCCAATGTAACTCAGCCAAATATCTATGATTCTCAAAATCTTGGACTAACTTTTTAACTTGTTCAATGTTAGCACAAAGTATTGCAAGAGGTTTTTTATCTTCTCTTTTTTTAACTTCGTATATTCTTTTTATACCAATTTCACTATCAATTAAACAACCAATACCATAAACAGTATCGGTTTCGAAAATAATAACCTCATCTTTTAAATTGATTTTTAGTAAATCTATTAAGTCAATTATCATATAATGTCGAGTAGACTATTCTCGACTTCCACCTCGTTTCTTTACCTCGTGAGGAAAGTCTTATAAGCCCCTCACAGAACCCATCGTGCCCTATTAAGGCAATAGGCTCTTCATATATTCTTAGTGTTCCAAATATCCACATACAGTTTAGGTTTTAAGATTGGATGCTTACTAATTAGTTTATAGTATCTTTCAAAGTTCAAATAGCTTCTTTGGCTTCTTCTAATAAGCATTTTATATAATGCAAGTACGATAAATTTATAGAATTTTGTTAATCCTTTGAAGTTGCCAGATATTCCGTAATATCTGTAATGTCCGACTATCTTCTTATTTAACTTACCTATAACTATTATTATATCATTATACCGCTGTGTCTTTAACCAATCTTTAACGTTTTGTTTCTTTTGTTTTAATTTCTTCTTACTCGTTAATATCACTGTTCTGTATTTATCTGTTCTTGTCTTCCCGTTAATAAACGTAAATCCAAGAAAATCAAATCTTTCTTCTCCACGGTTGTTTTGTTTCGCAAATTTTCCAAATGGTATAACTTTACTTTTATCTTCCGATAATTCTAATCCAAACTTTTGTAATCTTTCCTTTAATTCTTCATAAAATCTCTTAGCTTCATTTTCATATTGAAATCCACATACAAAATCATCCGCATATCTTACTATACATACTTTACCTTTATAGTTCTTCTTGATTCTCTTTTCAAACCATAAATCAAGTACATAATGTAAATATACATTTGCTAAGACTGGTGAGATTAGACCTCCTTGTGGAGTTCCTTTATCACTTTCTATAAATTTGTTGTTTTCCATTATGCCTGCGATTAGAAATCTTCTAATATACCTTATAAAGCGCTTATCCTCAATATCATGTTCTAGAAACTTTATTAACCATTTATGGTCTACGTTATCAAAGAACCCTTTGATATCTGCGTCCACTATATAGTTTACTTTATTTCTCATAATATGATGATTTAGTTTAGTGATTGCCTGATGTTCGTTCTTTTCTTTTCGGAATCCATATGAATTGTTTAAGAATCTACTTTCATACACTTCATCTAATACTCTTCTCATTACTCCTTGTACTAGCTTATCTTCATATGTTGGTATTCCTAATGGTCTTTTACCGTCTTTTCCTTTGGGTATATATGTTCTTCTTACTGCCTTCGGCTTGTAACTGAACTGTTTCATTCTTACCACTAAGTCTTTAACGTTCTTTTCTAATTCTTTTCCATATTCTTCCTTTGTAACTCCATCAGTCCCTGTCGCTTTTCTTCTGCTTTGCATACGATGTTCTTCCTTAAGTGTTCTTTCGTTCACAAAATTCATACACCCTTGTACCGTTTTGAATGTCCTTGATTGTTTCCCTATTTTGCCGAATTCATTTTCCATTGTTATTTGCCTCTCGTGCTATTTCCTGTTTCTTTCTGACAAATCAAATATATGCTAACCCCTTCGCTCCACAGTCGTTACTTGCTTCATCACTACTATGAGTTAGTCCGACTCCTCATACATCTTATTCATTATCTTAAATTAAATGATTCTTGTATAATGAATTACCTTTCTTTAGGAACGTATGAGGTCTCCCAGGTATCACACACATAACTCTCTCAATCTCGCCATGCTCTAAGACCCCGGTGGAACATAGATAATCTCGCTTTATCGATTATCTTGGTTTTGTTTGCTGGCACGGTGAAACCATCAACTTCCACTTTCTATACTAACGAGGCTCAATC
>JAFLJX010000161.1 GCA_022712785.1 Mycoplasmatota bacterium
ATGAAGGAACATCAAATGCCAAGAGATTAATAATAGCACATAGTTTATGGGAAGTTTTTCTAATTAACAAACTTAATATGAATTGGGCTGATGTACATTTAGAAGCAGAGAACCTTGAACACGCAGTGAGCCCTAAAGTCATAAAACTCCTTGATAAATATCTAGAGCACCCCAAATATAGTCCATATGGGAGACGTATACCAACTTTTAAAGAATACAAATTTAACCATGAATTTCTCCCTTTATTTAATATAAAAGTATTGGATACTTTTATAATAAAAAAAGTGTATGACAATCCAGATTTATTACATTTCCTAAATAGACATGATTTAAAGCTAGGTAGTTCACTAGTAGTCATGTACAAAAATAATTTCACTCAAATAATCCAGGTTAGTTATAATGAGTGTGTAATTGACATTAACTATCATATTTCAAAAATGATATATGGAATAACTGTTGAATCAACTTTTAAATTAAAAAATGAAAAGTAATTTTTATTTTATCAAAACGATTATATTTTTCATTTGATCAATCTACCAATGCATAATCATGCATTGGTAGATACCTCCTTATAGTCTAATTTAAAGAATTCATATTAAAAAAAACCAAAAGGGTTTTTTTAATATACACTAAACTTATATAAAGTTTTGTAATTATATTTTTCTTCTTTTTTCAAGATACTGTCTTCTAATCCACTAATATTTATACCATTTGGTGAATGTTGAGTTTCCAAACAAATTCCCATATTTTTATTGTGTTCTTTCCCAAATAATAGTTTTGATTTACCTGGATATTCATGTGTATAACATACAAAGCACTCATATGTAGTAAAAACTTCTATCATTCTCTTACTTTTATTGTCTTTAACAATGGCACATGGTATTTTAAAATCAACTTCGTCAATTAAGAAAGGATGATCAATACCTTCGAACCCTTTACTATTGATTTTTCTACTCTTTTTAAAATCCAAATTGGAATTTAATATTTTTTGAACTTTATATGGAATAGCATATTTGTCTAATTGAATTATATTTGATGAATTTAAATATAATTCATGATTTAATATGTTTGATTTCAGATTCCCTGATAGATTAAAATAAGCATGGTTTGTCATATTCAGTAATGTATCTTTATCTGTTGTAGCATTAAATTCAATATAAAGTTTTCCGTTTTCTACAGTATAAACTATCTTAATTACTTGATTCCCTGGGTAACATGAGTCTTTTTCTTTTTTATGTAGTGTGAATAGAACTTTAGTTGAGTTTTCACTATCTACAATATGATAGTTAAAAACCTTAAATGCAAAGCTCTCGCTTCCACTATGCAGATTTGCCATATTTAAATGATTTTTATCAAGATTATATTTCTTGCCGTTTAAGTCGAAAGTTGCATCTTTTATTCTTCCACTTGTTGGCCCAATTATAGCATTTAAGTAAATAGGATTTTCAATATAACTTCCAAGATTTTCATACCCCATTAGTACTGTTTCAAGTAAACCATCTTTATCAGGCACAAGAATACTTAATATAGTAGCTCCATAATCCATAAAACTTACTTCTATGTTTTGTTGCTTAACTTCAATAATATTAAATTCATGATTATTTGTTGTTTTCTTTAAAACTGTGTACATAATCTATTCCTCCTTGAAAAATATATGTAGGTTATTTTGATTATATTATAGCATAAACAAATTGAATTCATCTACTAAAAAAATAGTATATAAAAAAGGAAATCAATTTGACTTCCTTCCACAAACTAATATTATTCTTTCATCTAATGTTTTTATTTTTAGAACTTTTAAGTTTGCAGAATTTAAGAGTTCTATATATTTATTCAACTCATAAGTTGTTTGAATGTGAGATTCAACATCATCATTCATCCTTAGAGTATGTTTAACTTGGTTATCTACATTAGTTTTACTTATATTCCATTTAATAAATGTTTCTCCTAAATCAATATCTTCGCTATGATCAATAAGAGATTCAAGATATTCTATTCTTAAAAAATCAAAAATAAGTATTGCGTCTTTTTCCATGGCACCGTGTGCATTTTTTAACGCTTTTTTGATATCAGATTCATTGTCTAAATAATTAATAACGTCTGATGACATAACTAATAGATCGTAAGGTTTGTTTAAGGATTCTAAAATATCATGAATATAAAATTTGATGTCTACTTTCGCTAATAGTGCATTATTGTAGGCCATTTCTAACATTCTGGTTGATATGTCTGTTGCAGTTACAAAGAAGTCTTCTTTAGCTAGTTTAATAGCTAATATTCCTGTCCCTGTACCTAAATCAATTACAGTTCCCTTTTTTTTATACTTTTTTATCAACTTATAATAAGTTTCATATAATTCAAGGTCTAAGAATTGATCATAATACTTGCTGAATTTATCGTAAATCATTTTAGTGTTTCAATGTCTATAGTTTCAATTCCAGCCCACATTTTCTCTAAGTTGTAATATTCTCTTTCTTCTTTTGTGAAAATGTTAACAATTACATCATTCGCATCGATTAAAACCCATGATTTAGAGTCTTTACCTTCAAATTTAGGATGTTCGAAGTTTTCTTTTGCTAAATCATTACCTATGTGTGTAATTGCTGCGTGAAGTTGTCTGTCTGAATTTGCACTTGATATTACAAAATAATCAAAAAATGGTGAAATGTTTTTCATATCATATACAACGATATCAAATGCATTGATATCTTCTAATGAGTTTATGATTGTTTGAATTTTAGTCATGTTGTACCTCCAATAATTTTCTATAAAAATGTCTTGCTTCATAAGCTGTTAAAGGGATTAGTTCACCTTTTGCTTCATAAAACTTGATTGAATCATCAATTGCAGTGAATACTGCTTCATCGATATTGTTCATTGATATTTTTCTTACTTTGACACATGAATCGTAAGTCCGATTTGGTTCAGTGTAATCACTAATAAAGATTACTTTTTCATACATACTCATATTTGGTCGTCCAATTGTGTGGTTTAATATTGAGTTCAATATTTCACCACTTTTTATATTATACTTCTCTTTGGCTAAAATGTATGCACTAAACGCATGAAGAATTTTTTTGTTGTAGTATTTATATATTCTATCTGTCTCTTCAAAGTGTTTATCAATAATTTCTTTATTTTGTTTTAGTGTGTAGTATTTAGTTATGTCATGAAGTAAAGCTGCGATTTCAAGTTTCTCTAAATCAAGGTTATATTTCTTTCCGAATTTTAACGCAGTATCTCTAACTCCAATTACATGTTTTAATCTATTTGGTTTGTCTTTTAATTCAACTAAAAGATCATTATAAATTGTATCTTTGATCATATAATCGCAGCTCTAACGTATGGTATAGTGTTCTCTCTAACGTGTACTTTAACTTTTACGCTCCCGGTCACTGTAATGAACCCTAGACCAGGCAAAACAATATCAGACTTACCTATTGACTTGATGTTAAAGTTATGTGCTTTTAACGGGAATTTATCCTCTTCACTAAAAGGTGGAGTAAGTAACGTACCAAGATGACTAGCGTATAGTTCATCTGCTTTTTCGAGCTTAGTTCTATGTATCTTCATAAACTCACTTACGTAACAAATAAAACTTGTTTTTGAGCCTTCAATAAAGTCAATTCTAGCAAGCCCTCCCATAAATAATGTTTGTGAACTGTCAAGTTGAAATCCTTTTGGTTTTATCTCTTTTTTTGGAGTTACTGTCTTAATAGATTTTGGACTTAGGTAATGAGTAATTTGATTATCATTTACTAATCCTGGAGTATCAATTATAAAGTTTCTCCCAAGAGGTATTTTAATCAAGTCTAGTGTTGTTCCAGCAAGTGAAGATACTGTGATAATATCTTTTTCTGTTCCTGCTCTAGATTTTAGTAATGCATTTACAAATGTTGATTTCCCAACGTTTGTAGCTCCTACTATATAGATGTCTCTACCTTTAGCTTTTCTAGTTATTTGTTGGAATACTTCATCAATATTTTGGTTCTTAAGTGCGCTCATTATGTAGATGTCTTGAACTATTAGGTTATTATCCTTAAGAATTTTCTGAAGATGATGAATTATTTTAGATTCTTTAACTAGTTTTGGTAATAGGTCTCTTTTATTAGCAATAATAATTAAGTCATTATGATTTGTTAACTTTTGAATTTGAGGGATAAGTGATCCTTCAATATCAAATAGATCAATAATTTTAACTATTAGAGCATTATGATTCCCTATTTCACTTATTATATTGAAGTAATCATCTTTAGTTATTTCTAAAGGGGTTACTTCATTATAGTTTTTAAGTCTAAAGCAACGACGACATACAACATCAGTGTCTTCGCTATCAATTTTACTTTGTGGAATGAATCCTGGTTTCTTATTATCTAAACTTTGAATTATGCTTCCACAGCCAATGCAACGTATTTCTTTCATATTAAACCCTCTTGCTGAGATTTAACTCATTGTATTCTTTTATATTTTTTCTTTTTATTTTTTCTAACATTTTAACTTCTATTTTACGATTTAATCTTGTATACCATTTTTCAGTTTTTCTTTTTAAGGGATTAACTAAAATGTTATATGCTCCAAATCTATTTGCTCCATAAACATCAGTCATTAATTGATCTCCTATGACTACTACTTCATTTACAGAGTATTGATTTTTACTTAATTTTAACGCTCTTTTTATACCGGATTTTAATGGCTTCTTAGCGTCTCCAATACCCAAATAATCTGTTCCTTCTAAAAACTTGTCAATTCTTGGTGGATGATTATTTGACATGATAAATACTTCAATTCCTATGTTTCTTATTGAATCTAATTTATTCATAATCTTTTCTGTAGGTATATATTCTTCGTATGTAACAAGTGTATTATCTAAATCCGTTAAAATAACCCGATATCCTTTTTGATATAATTTATTGAAATCAATATCAAAAAATGTATCATGAAATTCGTTTGGAATAAATTTTTTAGTTTTTAATAGTTTATGTATCATAAATTACCTCCTGTGAACCATTCTTATTATACAAAATATAAGTTTGAATGTCTATTTCTTAAGTTCTTGGTCTAATTAGACAATGTTTTTCAAAGCCTATAAGATCATCTCTTCCAGCTTTTCTTAATGCTTTTACAACTAAATGATAGTTTTTAGGATTACGATATTGGATTAAAGCTCTTTGCATCGCTTTTTCTTCTTTTGTTGTAGGAACGTATACTTTTTCCATAGTTCTAGGATCTAGACCTGTATGATACATACAAGTTGATAGAGTTCCTGGTGTTGGATAAAAGTCTTGAACTTGTTCTGGATAATATTTTAAATCTCTTATATATTCAGCTAGTTCAATTGCTTCATTTAATGTTGAACCTGGATGAGAACTCATTAAATATGGAACTAAAAACTGATTTTTATCGTGAATTTTATTTAATTCGTAATACTTTTTAACAAAAGAATCATAAAGTTCTCTTTTTGGTTTATTCATTTTATCAAGTACAGCATCACTAATATGTTCAGGAGCGACTTTTAGTTGTCCTGATACATGATGTTCAACTAACTCACTAAAAAATTCAGGGTTCTTATCGTACATTACATAGTCATATCTAACACCACTACGTACAAATACTTTCTTAATACCTGGTAATTTTCTTAGGTCTCTTAAAACATCTAAATAATTTTTATGTGTGACTTTCAATAACGGACAAGCCTCATCGGATAAACAAGATTTATTTAAACATACTCCATGTTTATCTTGTTTTTCACATGCTACATCATAAAAATTAGCTGTTGGTCCCCCAACATCATGAATATATCCTTTAAAGTCTTTATCTTTTGTAATTTTTATTCCTTCTTCAATAATTGATTCTTTACTGCGCGATTGAATTATTCTTCCTTGATGATATGTTAGAGCACAAAAACTACATTCTCCAAAACATCCTCTATTTGAGATAATTGAAAACTTAACTTCATCTATCGCTGGAATGTGTCCTAATGTGGTATATATAGGATGATAATTTCTTTCAAAAGGAAGACTATATACATTATCCATTTCGTCTTTAGTTAAAGGCCTATTTGGTGGATTTTGTACAATAGTATGATTTCTGTATATTTCAACTAATGGTTTAGCTGAAATATGATCTGTATTTCTATGTTTTATAAGAAAACTTTTTGCGTATGTTTTTTTATTTTCTAGAATTTCATCATATGTTGGTAATATTATTCCATCACTTGGAATATAATCTGGGTTCTTTGTTTTAAATACAGTACCTTTAATAAATACAATATCTTTAACATCTAATCCACTATGTAAATAATCAGCAACTTCAATAATACTAAGTTCACTCATACCGTAAATCAAGATATCTGCTTTTGAATCAATTAAGATACTTTTACTAACAGTGTCTTTCCAATAATCATAATGTGCTGTTCTTCTTAAAGACGCTTCTATTCCACCAATTAATATTGGTGTATTAGCAAATAATTTTCTTAATATTTGAGAATATTTTACAGTAGCATAATCAGGTCTAAGCCCCATTCTACCACCTGGAGAATACATATCTTTACTTCTTTTTCTTTTAGATACTGTATAGTGGTTAACCATTGAATCAATGTTTCCACTTGATACTAAGAATCCAAGTCTTGGAGTTCCTAGTTCTAAAAAATCAAGATCGTTTCTCATATTAGGTTGAGCTACAATACCAACACTATATCCGTGAGACTCTAATAATCTAGAGATAATTGCTATACCAAAAGATGGATGATCTACATAAGCATCACCACTAACTAATATGAAATCTAGTTGTTCAATATTTCTTTCTATTAAATCTTCTTTTGATATTGGTAAAAACATATTATCACCTGTTAAATTCTATATTTAATTCTTTCTTTAAAATTTTATAATTTGGACAGAGTTCATTAAGCAGTTTATAAAAATCAGATGAATGATTTTGATGTATTAGATGAGTAATCTCATGAAGGAAAACATATTCAATAAATTTTTTATCATAATGTACTAATTTCAAGTTTAAATTTATTGTTTTCAATCTATGATTACAACTACCAAACCTTGTGGATGTATATCTCGTTCTAATTATAATA
>JAFLJX010000242.1 GCA_022712785.1 Mycoplasmatota bacterium
GGAACAATGAAAAAAAGAATTGTACTTATATTAATAATAATTGCGTGTGTCTTTTCATTCATCAGTCTAAATACTACCGAAGTGAATGCCGATTTTAACGATGTAATACTAGACGATTTTGATACTGATTAGACAAGTAATAATTATTGAGACCTTATTGCGGACTTATGTCTGCAATTTCGTGTATAATTCTTGAAAGGAAAAAAATGGATTTAGATGAAATATTAAATATAGAAATAGATACTTTATGCCAACTAATAATTGAATACAGTACTGATATATATGTTGTGAGTTACGAAAAACAATTACTAAATACTGATTATGCAAATAATAAAACTAAATTTATCTTGATAGTTAATAGATTAAACGATTGGTATAAAGAAGAGATAAAAGTGATATTAGATAGTAAATATACTCTTTCAGTTGAAGCACACCAAAAGAGTTTTGAGATAATAAAATCGCTTAAAAAACATTTAAATGAATGAATGTTGGAAAAAAATGTTATATAGACGAAAAATAGTGTATTACTATTTGCTTTAGCTAAATCCGGTAGTGTGAAAGTACATTATTGAATGCAACTGAAAGGCATAATGTATATTCGTTAGAATATAGGGAAAATTTATTGTTTCAGTTTTTTAGGATATGAGATTTACAGCAGTTATACTAGGATAGGGGGATAGCATAAATAGTAAGCTATTATCAAAATAAAAAAATACAGAAAGAAGGAATAATATGAAGAAAATCGTAGTTGGGTTAATGTTAGCATTAACATTAGTTATTGGAGGTTCTGTAGATGCATATGCGTATACTACAACTTCAACAGTAAGATCATTGAATAGTGTGTACACTATTGATGATGAGGGTAGATTTACTAATCCATTTGACAAAGTGAATTTTAAAGCAGAAACTGGGAAAACAATAGCTGAATGGAAAGCGCTAGGGTATAATGACGTTAAGATTAAAATCACTCTTAATATGAGAGAAGTAAATGATGGATATCAATATGTATTTGTATATCAAGAAGATTGGACTACTGGTACTGGAAACTACTTATTCCATACTGAAATTATCGAACATGGTGGAGCAGGAATAGACACTGAATGGAGTAATTATGATTTCTACATCTTAACAATTGACTTGGATGATATCGATGATGGAGAACTATTCATTAGATACGGTGCATCAGGAAAATGGTCTGATGACTGGAAAAACAGAAATATCAGAGTTACTTTTGAATTTAATTATTAAAACTATTATAAATAATTAAGTAACATTAAACTTTTAGTTGACAGAAAGCTTAGCTTTCTGTCAACTAAAATAATTATAATGCTATTTTAATTATATGGAATGTATAGTAAAATATCAGTATGATCGGGGTGAGAATAATGATTAAAATCGAGAATATAGACAAAGAATACACAATAAAAAACGGTGAGAGAAATTGTGTTATACAAAACATGAACCTTGAGTTTACAAATTATGGTTTAGTTTTTATTATAGGGAAATCAGGATGTGGGAAGACTACTTTACTTAATTTAATTGGTGGATTGGATATTTTTGATAGAGGTAGTATTTACATAAACAATGTTAATACCAAAGAGTTTACGAGTCATGATTATAATATTTATAGAAGAGACCAAATTGGATTTGTTTTTCAAGAACATAATCTTCTATCAACATATACTATAAGAAAGAATTTGACGATTGCGTTAGAGTTGCAGGGGAAAACAGTAAGCGAAGATGAAATTGATTCTGTTATGAATGAAATGGATCTTGATGGATTTAAAGATAGATATCCTGAAGAATTATCAACAGGTCAAAAGCAAAGAGTGGCGATTGCGAGAGCCATTATAAAAACCCCTGAACTAATATTAGCTGATGAGCCTACGGGTTCTCTTGATTCGGAGACAGGTAAAATAATTATGGAACTATTAAAGAACCTTTCAAAAGAAAGATTAGTGATAGTAGTTACACATGATAGTGAATCAGCATACGAATATGGTGATCGAGTTGTTGAAATTTCTGACGGACAAATAATGAAAGATACAATTTTAAATACAACACTTCCTGTTAAGTTAAATAATATGAAATCTAGTGGTATGAATGAGGTTAGGGAAAGAAGTAGAAACAGGATGAAAACTAAAGATATTATGTCGTTATCATTGAAGAATCTAATATCTAAGAAATATAGACTTATCTTCACTATACTTCTTTGCACTATTGCATTTACATTGTTTGGAGTTTCTGATACCATTGCAAGTTACGATGCAGAAGATGCTTTGTTACAATCTTTAAATAAAGTTGACAGAAAATATGTGACAATATCAAAGGATTTTAGTTACATTGATGAAATCACAGGCGATGGTATTGGTGAAAGACCGAGTTTTACTGATGATGATATATTAGAATTAAATAGTATCTATTCAAATGGTAATTTTTATAAAGTGTTTTTTAATTATAACGATTATTTTGGTACAGAAGTTAACAAATTAAAACTTTTGGAGTACGAGAATCAAAGTGGAAGGATATATACTTTCGAGATAAATGGTGCAACCGAAATCAGTAATGAGTTTCTAGAATATACAGGAATAGAGCTAATTGCAGGTAGCTTACCTGAGAGAAATACAGAGGATAATGAAATTATAATTACTAAGTATTTTTATGAAACTTTTAAGAACTTTGATATTGAACAAGGTGAAGAAAATGTTGAGATTACAGATTTAGATGATATTATTGGTAAAATTTTTAATGGCTATAAAATAGTGGGTGTAGTAGACACAAATCTTGATTTTGAGAGGTATTCATTTCTAGATGAAGACCCAAATATAGATTCAGATACTCTCAGAAATACATCATTTGAGTTCCAGAGTTTATTAGACACTGGGTTACATACTCTCATTTATTTTAGAGAAGGATACTACGATGAAGTGATTGATAATCAAAGTGTGGTTACAATTGGCACTTTAAGTTTATCTACAAAAATAGGGGAAAAGTATATATCTCTAGGACAAGCGAACTCTGTTACGAAATTAAGTAATTTAACAAGAGAAGTGTACATGGTAAGTGGAGCTCAAGTTAGTGAGTTGAATTATAATGAAATTATTATTCCTATTGATATGTTGCCAAAATTTGGTGAACCTGGATTTGGAGTATTAAATACGTATCCGAATCTAATGGGGCTTATTGAAGATGAGATAGATAGTTTAGTGTCAGATTTTGCATTGACAAATTACAGTTTGATTGTAGACGATTTCGAGAGTGATTTCGGTAATTCATCACATGAGAATTATAAGGAATATATTCTGTCTAATGAAAGTAACGTTTATCAGAGTGATTACAATCTAAGCCATTTTACTAATCTTGCAAGAGAAACTATTGTTATGAATAATCTCTTTGATGAAATGTCAGGAACCGAACTAGGATATTTTGATAACTTTGGGTTCTTAACAGAATATTTTGATTTAAAGATTGTAGGTGTCTATTTTCCTGAAAACCCAATTGGAGACGTTATTGATAGACCAGAAGTTGATAATCCTATAGTGATGTCTACTGACATGATTGAATATGTAAATAATGATATTGGTTTAATTATAGTGATTCTATCGGGGAATAATAGTGAAGATATAAAGATTATACTGGCTGGGAATAAAGAAACTGATGATGACTTCTATGGAATAGACTACATATTAAATTCTGAATACAAGAATATGCTTGAGTTTGCAGGTGGATATATCAGTTTTATTTCATTAATATTAGTTTCAGTAGGTGGATTATTTGCTGTATTCTCATCATTATTGTTATTTAATTTTATCAGTACCAGTATTAGATTTCAGCAGAAAGACATTGGTATCTTGAGATCTATTGGTGCAAGTAGTTCAGATGTTTTCAGAATATTTAGTATTGAAAGTTTGATGGTTGGTTTGATATGCTTTATTCTTTCATTAAGTATTACAATACCTGTAATATTGATTTTTGATAATATACTTCAAAAACAGTTTTTTGTACCAGTAAGTTTTGTTTTTGTGACAATGAGACAAGTATTATTATTGTTCTTGATAAGCACAGGAGTGGCTTTATTAGCAACCGTTGTGCCTATTTACAATTTCTCACGAAAACGCCCAATTGATATGATTAAAAAAGTATCTTAATAAATGAAAATGATGATTGATAAAGAAAAATGAAGAATATTGCAAACTGTGCTCATAGCAGGTAACTTTATCAAGTGAGTTAAAGAAAATATATATGAAGTACTTAATAAATTAATTATATTGTAAGTAGTAAATATGATGGGATATAAATACATAAGATCAGTGTCACTTGTGTATATGTTAGTTAATAGTGGGCCAATCAATTGATAATTATCGGTTGAAAAATGGTCCACTATTTTTGATTGAAAGGACTGTATAATATATCGTATATTATTATATTACAATTTTAAGCTAAATATAATATATTTGTATAATCAAAAATATCGCAATAAAAATCTTTAATATATTCGATAGGAGTCATTCCTTTTAGTTTTATTTTCAATATCCAACTCACGGGAAATGTTGACTTTATTCATAATAAACATTCAATTGGTTTATTTAAGAAGGCTTTATTTACTTGGTTGGGAGTTGAACATAATTTAGATGTCTACACTTACAAATTCAATATACTCTTCACTATCTTAATATACAATGAACCCTCGATGGGTGGAGATGATT
>JAFLJX010000162.1 GCA_022712785.1 Mycoplasmatota bacterium
TATTTATCTTCTGTTTTTTAATTGTGCTTGTGCAGCAGAAACAATTGCTACAGGAATTCTATAAGGAGAACAACTTACATAATCAAGTCCTGTGTTATGGAAGAATTCAATACTTGTTGGTTCTCCACCATGTTCACCACAAACACCAACTACGATATCTTTATTCACTTTTTGAACGCTTTTAGTTGCTAATTTAACTAATTGACCAACACCAGTTTGATCAACCGCAGCAAATGGATCAGAGTCTAAAATATTTTTAGCTTTATAATCTTTTAAAAATTTACCAGCGTCGTCACGACTAAATCCAAATGTCATTTGAGTTAAGTCATTTGTTCCGAAACTAATGAAGTCTGCGTTAGCACCAACTTGTTCCCCAATTAATGCAGCTCTTGGAGTTTCAACCATAGTTCCAACTTTATATTCTAGTTTAATTCCTGCTTCTGCAATTAATGCATCTGCAGTTTCTTTAATAAATTCAGTTAAATAAGTTAACTCTTTGATAGTAGAAATAAGTGGTACCATTATTTCAGGTTTAACAACTTTACCAGCTTTAGTTACATTAATAGCAGCAACGATGATTGCTTTTGTTTGCATAACACTAAGTTCTGGATAAGAAACACCTAATCTACAACCTCTATGACCTAACATAGGGTTAAATTCGTGTAACGTTTCAAGTGCTCTATGTAATCTATCAGGAGTAATATCTAATTTAGCTGCAACTTC
Source organism: Mycoplasmatota bacterium (assembly GCA_022712785.1). Lineage (GTDB taxonomy): Bacteria > Bacillota_I > Bacilli_A > Izemoplasmatales > Izemoplasmataceae > JAFGXW01. The sequence goes on from JAFLJX010000162.1 coordinate 724, forward strand.
GTCTACTTCATCTGCTTGAGGTAAGAATTCATGTAGTGGTGGATCTAATAAACGAATACATACAGTTTTACCGTCCATCGCATTAAAGATTTCAGTAAAGTCTTTTAATTGATGAGGTAATAATTTTTCTAAAGCTAATTCTCTTTCTGCAAGATCATTAGCGATAATGAATCTACGAACGTCAGTAATTCTAGTATCGTCAAAGAACATATGTTCAGTTCTACAAAGTCCAATTCCTTCAGCTCCGAAAGATAAAGCAGTTAAACTATCTCTTTCATTATCAGCATTAGCTTTAACACCTAAGAATTTTATTTCTTTTGACCATTTAAGAATTGTTTGGAAATCTTCACTAAATGATGCTGCTTTAGTTTTGATAGTCCCAGCATATAATTTACCAGTTGTTCCATCAATACTGAATGGAGTTAACTCTGGATATTTTTTACCGTTTATGATCATGTAACCTTCTTCTTCATTAATTTGAAGAGCTCCACAACCAGAAACACAACATTTACCCATTCCACGTGCTACAACTGCAGCATGTGATGTCATTCCACCAAGTTGAGTAACGAAACCTTCACAAACGATCATACCTTCGATATCTTCAGGTGAAGTTTCTTTTCTAAATAATAATAATTTTTCTCCAGTTTCTTCTTTTAAAGATGCAGCTCTTTCAGAACTAAATACAATTTTACCAGATGCAGCACCAGGAGATGCAGCTAATCCTTCAGTTACGTATTCTGCGTTAGCAAGTGCAACTTCGTTGAACACTGGGTGTAATAATTGATCAAGAGCAAAAACATCGATAGAAGCAACTGCTTCTTCTTTAGTTAATAATCCTTCAGCAACCATATCTACTGCAACTTTAACACCAGCTGCGGCAGTTCTTTTCCCATTTCTAGTTTGAAGAATATATAAAATACCATCTTCAATTGTAAATTCGATATCTTGCATATCTTTATAATGAGCTTCTAAATTATCTAAAATGTCAGCTAATTCTTTATAAAGTTTTGGGTTTTGAACGTTAAGTTCATCTAATTTTAGAGGAGTTCTAATTCCTGCAACAATGTCTTCACCTTGTGCATTGAATAAAAATTCACCAAATATTTCTTTTTCACCAGTTTTTGGATTTCTAGTGAATAATACACCCGTACCAGAATCTTCTCCAGTATTACCAAATACCATTTGTTGAACGTTAACAGCAGTTCCCCAAGTATGATCGATTCCATTATGGTCACGATAAATATTAGCTCTATCTGAATACCATGATTCAAATACTGCATTAACAGCCATTTCTAATTGAGTAAAAGGGTCTTGAGGGAATGGAGCTCCAGTTGCTTTTGCAACTATAGCTAAATAAGCTTTAGAAACTACTTTCCAATCTTCAGCGTTTAATAATAAATCGCTATCATATCCTTTTGCTTCTTTTAAGTCGTCAAGTACTGCAGCGAATAAATCATATTCAACTCCTTGAACAACTTCACCAAACATATGGATAAATCTTCTATAGATATCCCATACAAATTTTGGATTTCCAGTTTTTTCAATCATTGCTTCAACAGCAACATCAGTTAAACCTAAGTTAAGCACAGTGTCCATCATTCCAGGCATAGATACTCTAGCCCCAGAACGTACTGATACTAATAGTGGATCAGTTGAACTACCAAATTCTTTACCAGTTTCTTTTTCTAATTTAGCTGTGTATTCACGGATATCAGCTAATAATTCTTTAGAGTTTTTGCTTCCGTTTTTATAGTATTCAACACACATGTCAGTAGTGATAGTGTACCCAGCTGGAACAGGAACCCCCATCGTTTTCATTTCTGATAAGTTAGCACCTTTACCACCAAGTAAATTCTTTTGTTCTTTAGTACCCTCACCAAACATATAAATTCTTTTCATAGTTTTTCACCTTTCATATATATATATATTTTTTCTAAAAAGTCCGAGATAATTATATCATTTCCATTTTGTTTTTACAACTAATAAGGTACTTTTTCTAATATATCCTCTACTCTTTTTAACTGATAACGCTTTCAATGTAATGTTAGTCCAAAAAAAATAAGGAAGTCATATGACTTCCTTATTTAATAACTTTTATTATTGATCCGTCAGGATTAGGATGATCTTTTATATATTCCAAAATCGGATTATAATGTTCATCTTTCCCTGGTTTACAATCTGATAATTTTTCAACTTTGCCTTCAACAATTCCTTCTGCAAAACCAGCACAACCAGGATACCCACAAGCACCACAATTATATTGAGGTAACATATCACTAATAGTCTGTACTCTTTGATCAACTTCAACTTTAAGATAATCTGCAGATATTGCTAACCCAAGTCCTAAAAGTAGTCCCATAACTGCCAATGTTATAAACGCTGCCATAAAATCACTCCTCGCCTTTATAAGTACAAGTGAAGCTGTGACAAGATTCACATTTAGTTCTGTCAACCGCCTCTAAACACTCTTCGGGGATTGGCGTTTTTTTATTTAACATGTAACTAAGAATATACATAAATACAAGTGATCCAATTACTAATACCGGTACAAGTATATTATCCATTAGATTATACCTGCTAGTCCCAAGAATGCAAGACTCATAATACCAGCAACTACTAGGCTTATAGGAACACCTTTCCAAGCTGCAGGAACATTACTTCCGTCAAGTTTTTCTCTAATTGATGAGAAAGCAAATATTATTAAACCAAATCCTAGTCCAGTACCAATACTTACAGAAACTGCAGTGAATAGGCCTTCCCAATATGGAGTCGTTTCGGTCCAAATACCTGTAATATTACCCTCACTCACACCAAGAATTGCGCAGTTAGTTGTAATAAGTGGTAAATAGATTCCTAAACTTTTATATAATGGTTTACTAAACTTTTTAATAACCATTTCAACAAATTGCACTAAACTAGCAATTACTAATATAAATGCGATAGTTGAAATATATGGAATATCAAATGGGAATAGTACTAAATCATAGATTGTATATGTAACTGCTGACGCAATCACCATTACAAACAAAACAGCTGCGCTCATTCCAATTGCACTACTACTTTTCTTACTAACACCTAGGAAAGGACAAATACCAAGGAATTGCATTAAGATAACATTATTAATCAACATTGCTGAAATTATAGCCGTTGCAAATACTGTAAAACTCATACTATTCACCTGCCTTTACTAGTTTAGCTGCTGCTAACGCTTTTGCTTTTTTCTTTTCCATAGCAATCTTCTTTTTCTCTTCAATAAATCTTTTTTTCTCATCTTCTTCTTTTTTTAATTGTCTAGATCTTTTAAATTGGAAACTAGCAAGTATTATTCCCAAAGCAATAAAAGCTCCAGGAGGAAGACTAAATACAGCAAGTCCATAATCTGCGATTACAAATCCATCAGCAAACAAGTTAATTATCCAATCAAGTGTGAATAAATGGATAGGAGCATCTACAAAGAATGGTAAATATACTCCCCACATAATTCCACCAGTAGCTAAAAATTCTCTAAAGACACCAATAACTACCAAAGCAAATGTAAATCCAAGACCCATACCAATACCATCAATTGCACTATCAATCACATTGTTCTTAGAAGCAAAAGCTTCTGCTCTACCAAGTATCAAACAGTTAACAACGATTAATGGTAAGAACACACCTAAAGCATCGTATAAATCAATTGCATAAGCAAATGTCAACATTTTAACAACAGTAACAAAAGTTGCAATAATAACGATATAAGAAGGTGTTCTAACTTGATCAGGTATATAATTTTTGACTAAACTTACAACAATATTACTTCCTGTTAAAACAAGCACAACAAGTAACCCCATTCCAAGTGATGTTTCAAATGTAGCGGTAACTGCTAACGCTGGACACATACCAAGTAAAAAAACAAATATAGGGTTTTCTTTAAAGAATCCTTTTAAAAAGTTTTCTTTTTTACTCATTATTCATCACCTCTACTTTCTAAGTAATAGTCACTAGCTAATCTAATAGCGTTAGTAACTGATCCATAAGTATATGAAGCTCCTGTAAAGGTATCTACACTATAATCATTAATATCTTGATTTGTAAAACCATTTAAATATTTTGTTTCAATCTTATTTACAAATGTAGGTGTGTTATTATTACTACCAATAACTACTTTAGCAATTTTACCTGATAAATCCACACCAATAATTATAGTAATATCTCCATAATTATTTTTAGTAATGTCTTTATAGGCAACGCCATAAATTACACCGTCTATTTTGTTTCCGCTACTATCTGCTTCATAAATAACTATTTCTTGATCCAAATCATCATCAAGTTCAGTAATATCCAAATACATATTGAAGTCATCTTTAATATTAAATATATCTCTATAATACGCTTTTTCTTGTTCTTCAATGTTTATCTTAATTTGTTTATAAGTAAGTTCGTTTACTCCAAAGATTATTAATCCACTTAGTCCACCAATTACTACTAAAACCAAAGCTATTTTTAGTTTACTAAACATAGTTAACACCTACTAACGTAACCGCAATACTAATTAGAATTACAACACTAAATATTATGATTTGTCTTCTAGTAATTTTACTGTTTGTCCACTTGTAATAATCAAAACTAGAAACAAACATATTCATTATTAGAATAGCAAACATAACACCCTCAGGGTATGCCCCAAATATTCTAATAAAGAATGTTAAAACTCCAAGAGCAAATCCAAAATAAATCCTACCAGGCATTGTAATAGGTGACGTTATTGGATCTGTTGCCATAAACACAGCACCAAACAATAACCCACCACTAAATACGTGGAATAACACATATTCATATCCAATTCCTTTAAAGATTGCAACAGCTGTTGCAAGCAAAGCAACAGTACCAAGATATGCAATAGGAATTCTAACTTCAAAACTAGTTCTATATGCCAAGTATACAGCACCAATTAGTATTAGAATAACACTCGGTTCTCCAATGCTTCCAGGTATTACCATACCTGTGAATAAATCTTTCAAGCTATAGATATTTAAAACTTCTAAACTAAAAATATTATCATTGATAATTCCAAGTGGTGTTGCCCCACTAATAGCGTCAACACCAACGTCAAACGCCATAAAAGTACCAAAACTTACAACAATAAATACTCTACCCAAAGCTGCTGGATTAAATATATTTTGTCCTAAACCACCAAAGATTAATTTACCAAATACAATCCCAAACACAGCACCAATCATAACAACAAACCAAGGTGTTGCATCAGGTAAGATTAAAGCATAAATTAATCCGCTTGTTATAGTACTAAAGTTATATAAAGTAAAACTCTTATTTTTCCATTTAAGCTTTTCATCATCAAGCTTATCAACTATTTGATAATAGATGTATTCAGCAGCCATCATAGATATTATACTAACAAGTATAATCATTACAGCAGCCATTCCAAATTTATAAATAGCAAATATAGTCACTGGTAAAAGAGCTATTGTAACATCTCTCATCATTCTAGTAACATTTGCTTTAGGACGTCTTAAATAAGGACTAGTTTTTCTAATAATTTTCGGCATCATTGTTTCCATAATATCACCCAATTAACTTCTTAGCTTTACGAACATAGTCAGTCAC
>JAFLJX010000163.1 GCA_022712785.1 Mycoplasmatota bacterium
TCCTTCTAAAGTAGATAGATCTGCAGCATATGCTGCTAGATATGTTGCCAAAAACTTAGTAGCTGCTGGATTAACTAGTAAATGTGAAATACAATTATCTTATGCAATAGGTGTAAGTAAACCAACAAGTATAAGAGTTGATACATTTGGAACTTCTAAAGTAAGCGAAGAAGTAATTGTTAAAGCTATTGAAGAAAATTTCGATTTAACTCCAAAAGGTATAATTGATACTTTAGATTTACTAAGACCAATATATAAACAAACTGCAGCTTATGGGCATTTTGGTAGAACAGACATCGATTTACCATGGGAAAAACTGGATAAAGTAAACGATTTAAAAAAATACTTATAGAAATAAAAAAAGAGATAATCTCTTTTTTTATTTCTATATATATCATATTTAAATATTATTTGATATAATTTGATTAGTTTGAATTAGGAGAATGGTTATGAATAGAAATCTAGCAAGAATAATCTTAATATCCGCAGGTCTTATTTGGGGTATTGGCTTTATTGGTAATAAGTACATATTAGATAATGGGTGGAATGATTCACAATTATTATTCGTACGTTTTTTTACTGCGACTATTTGTGTTTTTTTTATCTATCATAAAAGAATTCTTAAGGCCAATCCGTATGTTATAAAAAGCGGATTATTCTTAGGAGTGTTTTTATATTTAGGGTTTTTATTCCAAACTTGGGGGTTAGTACATACAAATCCCTCTAATAATGCTCTTATAACTGCTGGTTACATCGTTTTAATCCCTATTATTATATTTGTATTCGAGAGAACAACAATCCCTAAGAAGACTGTTATAGCAGGGGCTGTTACATTACTTGGTATTAGTTTGATTACAGTTAACTTTAAAGAGTTAACAGTATCATATGGAGATACATTGACTTTTATTGGAGCTTTTTTCTACGCAATTCATTTATACTTTTTAGGCAAACTATCAAAAAAAGTAGATTTATTTGTTTTGATGGCATTCCAATTATTAATATTTAGCTTCTTTGCAACAATTATGATGATGATTAGGGGTGGATTGCCAACTGTCAATTTTTCATCATTTGATAGTTATAAAATTCTTATATTAGCAATGATTATTGGGTTCTTTGCAAGTTTTGTGGCATTTTTATTCCAAAGTATAGGCCAAAAAAATACCAACGAAGCAGAAGCTGCTATTCTTATATCGACTGAAAGTCTATTTGGGCCAATCTTTGCAATCCTTTTTTACAATGATCCTTTCAATTTATATGTAGTATTCGGAATACTTTTTGTATTCCTGGGGATAATTCTAAGTGAAACTAGTTTTATCCAAGATTATATTTATAGGAAGGTGAGAAGGTAAAAAAATAATTCTCATTATTATTCTTATCACTGCTATTCTATTTACAATTTATTGCGAATCACAGTGCTGGAGATTTATAGGTAATTGGAATGGTAAATATATTCAGAAACTATAACATTGAACACATTATTTGGGTTACCAATAATTTCTTTTTAGGATTGTATTAGTAACTTATTATAAGAAGTATGCTATGAAAACCAATGAAAATTTCTCTAAAAATATTATTTATGAATAAAAGTTGGATGATACGTCAAAAAAGGAAACGGCCATAAACAGACGAATAGTTAGAATTTCTAACTATTTTTTTGTACAAATGCCCTATTTTTATACTATGAAAGCATTTTCATGAAATAAAAACGTTTACATTGTAAAATAAAGGTTGTTTACTTTAACTAGCTATAGTATTCTATTCATAAAATATATTTTAAAGGAGAGTAAAAATGAGAAAATTATTAGTGTTAGCATTAACGTTATCAACCGTATTTTTATTAAGTGCATGTGGAAGTGACGATGGAGCAATTAAATTTGGAGTTATCGGACCATTAACAGGAGATTATTCATTATATGGCGTTGCCGTAGATAATGGATCAAGACTTGCAGCTGCAGAAATAAATGAAGCTGGTGGTGTTTTAGGAAGAGACTTAGAAATTATTTCTTACGACAGTAAAGGAGATCCTACTGAAGGAGTAAATGCATATAACCGATTAAGTCAACAAGATGAAATTGATGCATTACTTGGTGCGACTTTTAGTGGAGTAACATTAGCTCTTAAAGATTTAGCAATCGCAGATAATATGCCAGTGTTAACACCAACTGCAACCCACGTTGATGTAACGCTTGATGCACCAAATATTTTTAGAGCTGCATACACTGATAGTTATCAAGGACAAGTAGCTGCAGTATTTGTAAAAGAATCATCTGAAATTTCTGCGACAAAAGCTGCTGTCTTATATAATTCAGGAGATGCTTATAGTGAAGGACTTGCAGTTGCATTTATAGCTGAATTTCTTGCTGGTGGTGGAGAAGTGACTGAATATACTTTTAGTGCTTCAGATGACGATTTTTCTGCCGTACTTGCAAACATATCAGCATCAGATGCAGAAGTAGTATTCTTACCTGCATACGTTGCAGAAGTTGGAGCAATTCTTACTCAAGCATTTAATATGGGTATGGAAGTACCATTTGTTGGAGCTGATGGTTGGGATGGTATAGAAGCAGATTATGCTGAAGCTGTAGAAGGACATTACTTTGGAAATCATTATGCAAAATCTGATCCAACGCAAGTAGTTGTTGATTTTGTTACAAATTATGAAGAAACTTATGGCGAGTCGCCAAACGCACTTGCTGCATTGGCTTATGATGCTGTTTATGCAATGGTTGAAGCATTTGAACAAGCTGGAAGCACTGATGCTGATGATGTAATCGCAGCACTTGCTGGACTAGAATATAACAACGCAGTTACAGGCTCAATTAAATTTGATTCAAATGGAGATCCAATTAAAGCTGTTACTATTATCCAAGTTGTCGATGGAGCACATGTAGTAGTAGATAAAGTAGAAAGTGAATAATTAAAATTATATATTTGATAGGGAAGTTTTGCTTCCCTATCAATCAATTTTAAATGTGTTGAGGTGTAAACATGAGTGAATCATTAGAGTTATTTATTAGACAGATTATAAACAGTTTAAACACAGGAAGTATTTATGCTTTAGTTGCTATTGGTTATACAATGGTATATGGGATAATTAGATTGATCAATTTTGCACATGGTGAAATTATGATGTTTGGAGCTTACTTTGCGTTTTTAATTGCGACAACACTACCTTTAAATTTACCATTTTTTGTCATTGTTATAATAGCTATGGCATTAGCTGCATTGATGGGAGTTTTTACAGAAAAAATTGCTTATAAAAAATTGCGGAAAGCACCACGAATATCAGCTTTAATTACAGCTATTGGTATGAGTTTATTTTTACAAAATTTTGCACAGTTATTATTTGGAGCAAGTCCAAAAGTCATGCCTAGATTCATTTCGAACGAACCTATTATGTTTGGAAATATAGCAGTTGCACAAGTTACAATCTATACAATATCAATGTCAATTGGAATTATGATCCTATTAACTCTATTTGTTAAGAAAACTAAACCGGGTAAAGCAATGAGAGCAGTATCGCAAGATAAAGAAGCTGCAATGTTAATGGGAATAAACATAAATAGAGTTATATCCTTAACATTCGCAATCGGAAGTGCACTAGGTGCATTAGGTGGAATATTCTACTCTATTGCATATAGTCAAGTATATCCTACTTTGGGTGTAATGCCTGGATTAAAAGCCTTTATAGCCGCAGTTTTTGGTGGTATAGGTAATATTGGTGGTGCAGTTTTAGGTGGATATACAATTGGATTTATTGAAACAATGACTAAAGGATATATATCAAGTAAATGGGCAGATGCTATTGTATTTAGTGTATTGATTTTAGTGTTGTTATTTAAACCTTCAGGAATCCTTGGGAAAAATGTAAAGGAGAAGGTATAATATGGGAATTATAGAGATGTTAAAAAAAAATAAGGAAAAATCTACAAAGGTATATAAGAAAATATCTGCTAGTTCGATATTTATAAATCTTATAGTAGTTACAATTATATTTTTCGCATTAAACGCAATGATAAATTTTGAAATTTTAAATAGATATTATTCTACGATACTAGTTTTAGTACTAATTGCAATTATAATGTCTACAAGTTTAAATATTGCAACTGGATTCTTAGGACAATTAGTTTTAGGACATGCAGGATTTATGGCAATCGGAGCATATACAGCAGCTCTATTAGGAATCTATTTAGATGATACATTAGTTAATGGAATATTATTCCTTTCAAAAGATCTTTCAATATTTATTATAGCAGCATCAGCTGCGATGTTTACAGCAAGTATTGCTGGAGTTCTAGTTGGAACTCCTGCATTGAGATTAAGGGGAGACTATTTAGGTATCATGACCCTTGGTTTTGGTGAAATTGTAAGAATAGTATTTACAAACATAGAGATTACTAACGGAGCACAAGGTCTAACGGGAATACCAAGATTGATGACTTTCCCAATAGCATTTTGGACAACAACTGTTATTGTGTTAATAATTTACTTATTCATGAATTCAAGACATGGTAGAGCTATTTTATCTATTAGAAAAGATGAAATTGCAAGTGAAAGTGTTGGTATAAATATTACTAAATATAAAATTATGGGATTTGTTTTAGCTTCTGCATTTGGTGGAGTGGGTGGAGCAATATTCGCATTTCAAGGTGGTTTCTTAGCTCCAATATCATTTGGATTCATTAAATCAATTGAAATATTTGTAATAGTGGTACTTGGAGGAATGGGTAGTATAAGTGGAGCAATAATCGCAGCTGCATTCCTAACATTCTTACCAGAGGTATTAAGAGACTTTGAACAATATAGATTATTACTTTATTCTGGGTTATTAGTAGTAACAATGTTATTCCGTCCACAAGGACTTATGGGAACTAAAGAATTAGAG
>JAFLJX010000164.1 GCA_022712785.1 Mycoplasmatota bacterium
TTCTCCTTTTGTTAACTTCGATTGCTAAGTTTAAGTTATCTAAAGAGTGAAGGTAACTAACTTTATTTATAACTTTTTTAACTTTTTTAGTCTGTAAGGTACCTATATGGTGCCATGTAATATCTAAATCTTTCAGATCTTCTACTTTATCTAAAAATGCTTCTATTCTATTTTCCCCAAAATGAGTAATTCCTGTGTTGAATAAGTCTCTCATTTCAGTACTATTAAAGTATTTAGTTGCTGCGACAACTGTGATACTATTATCTTCTATTTTACTTAACACTTCGTTTGTATAAAAATTCATCGTTTTCTTCGATTCGAATAAGTAAATATACTAGTTAAAATGAATAAAGCCGCAGCTAATATCATTAAAGTAGATTCATTTTTATCATAGAAGAATAATACAAAAATAGTAGAAAATATCATTATAATAAAGTACACAATGTTATAGGGTTTCTTCATCCAATCACCTTCGATATATAATATTAAAAAAGCACCATAGGTGCTTATTTAAATCTAGATTTTAGCCAAGAAGGAATAGCTGTTTTAGAAGCTTCATCGTCTTCTTCTACAACTGGTTCTTCTATGCTTTTTTTACTGTTCTTTTTCTTAAGTTTTTTCTCTTTTTTAGTTTGTACTGGTTCTACTTCAGGCACGTCTAAAGGTGCAACACCAATTTCACTAAAGTCAACTTTTCTATTTTCATCAAATCCTGCAGCTATAACAGTAACTATAACTTCATCAGTAATATCTTGATTAATAGTTGTTCCATAAATGATATTAATTTCAGTAGATGACGCTGCTTGAATTGCTTCAATAGCTTCAGTTACTTCCCATAAAGCGATGTCAATTCCACTACTAATATTAACAATGGCATCAGTCGCTCCATCAATATTTGCGTCTAGTAAAGGAGAATGAATGGCGTGTTTTGCGGCTTCTACAGCACGACCTTCTCCGCTTGCAACACCGATACCCATTAATGCAGTACCTTTATCTTTCATTACAGTTTTTACATCAGCAAAATCTACATTGATTAATCCAGGTACAGTTATAATTTCTGCAATACCTTGAACACCTTGACGAAGCACGTTATCTGCTTCTCTAAAAGCTTCAAGCATTGAAGTTGAACGATCTACTACATATAATAATCTATCATTTGGTACTACAATTAAAGTATCAACATAAGGTTTTAATGCATCAAGACCTTCAAGTGCTGTGGCAACTCTACGTCTACCCTCAAAGCTAAATGGTTTAGTAACAATCCCAATTGTTAAACAACCCATTTCTCTTGAAATACGAGCAATAACCGAAGCAGCTCCAGTTCCTGTTCCTCCACCCATACCAGCAGTGATGAATACCATGTCTGTTTCACTTAACAATTCACGTATTTCATCTTCAGATTCAACAGCAGCACGACGACCAATATCTGGGTCCGCTCCTGCACCTAATCCTCTAGTAAGCATCTTACCAATTTGAATTCTAGTATCTGCTTTGGATAGTCTTAATACTTGTGCATCTGTGTTAATAGCTACAAATTCAACACCTTGAACATCATTTTCAATCATTCTGTTCACTGCATTTCCTCCACCGCCACCTATTCCGATTACCTTAATTGAAGGCTTTTGGTTAAAATTATCGAGTGATTCAAACATATCTACATTCCTCCAATAAACTTATTAATCTATTATACCATTTTTAATAATTAAAATAAATATAAAATTTTAAAAAATGGCTTTATATACTATCTTTTATATTATCTTTTATAGTAACTTTTATACAATTCTTCTCTAAAGTCTTGTAAAGAATCGTTAATTATTGCATTTCTTATTTTTTTCATTAAGTCTTTTAAGAAATATAAATTATGATAGCTAACTAATCTTTGTCCTAAATATTCTTCTGATTTAAATAAATGTCTTATATAACTTTTTGTATATGTTGTACATACTTTACAGTCACAGTTAGGATCTAATTTTTCCATGTTTCGTGCGTATAATTGATTCTTTATAGGAACCCTTCCTACACTAGTCATGGCACTACCATGGCGTGCAAGACGGGTTGGATTAACGCAATCAAACATATCCATTCCTCTAATAACACCTTCAATAATATCATCAGGTGTACCAACACCCATCAAATATCTTGGTTTATTTTCTGGCAATACATCTTTTAAATAATCAAGTACTTTATACATTTCCTCTTTACTTTCCCCTACACTGAGGCCACCAATACTATATCCTGGGAAATCCATTTTTATTAATTCTTCTGCACACATTCTTCTTAAATCTTTATGAGGTCCACCTTGAACAATACCGAATAATGCTTGATTATCTGTATTCTTATGTTCAATTTTTCCTCTTTTTGCCCATCTTAGAGTTCTTTCAACTGATTCTTTCATATAATCATAGCTTGAATCAAATGGAGGACATTCATCAAAACTCATTATAATATCTGCGCCTAAATTATTTTGAATTCTAATACTGTCTTCAGGACTCATAAATAATTTAGCTCCTGATTTATGATGTCTGAATTCAACGCCTTCTTCTTTGATTTTCCTAATATCAGATAAACTAAATACTTGGAAACCACCACTATCAGTTAATAATGCACCGTCCCACTTACTAAATCCTCTAATACCACCATGTGCTTTTACTATATCATCACCTGGTTCTAACCATAAATGGTAAGTATTACCTAAAATGAGGCCATCACTTGCTTCTTTTATTTCACTATTTTCTAATGTCTTCACAGTTGCTTTTGTACCCACAGGCATAAAGATAGGTGTTTCAAAACTTCCATGTTTAGTATGTAGAATACCATATCTTGCGCCTGTTTGTTTACAGACATGCTTTAATTCATATTTAATTGCCATATTATCACCAAACCTATTATATATTAGAAAAAGAAATTTATCTATATTTTAAGATAAATTTCTTTTAGCGTTGCTAAGCATTAATCTTATTCTGTTTAATTGATTGATTTCTGTTGCGCTTGTATCATAATCAATTGTTATTATATTGCTTTGTGGATGATTATCTTTAATCCTTTTAATCATACCTTTACCAGCAATATGATTAGGTAAACAACCAAACGGTTGTGTACATACAATATTAGGAGCACCAATATGGATTAACTCAATCATTTCTGCGGTTAATAGCCATCCTTCTCCTACATGCATTCCTCTATTGATATAACCATCACTCATGCGTCTTAAATCATAAAAGTGATTATATACTCTGAATCCATATTTTTTTAATTGTCTTCTTACTTTGTTTCTTCTGTATTCAATAAATCTAATAAGTAATTTTTGTAGGAATTTAGAATATCTTTTACCACCATATTTACTAATATCATGAATTGCTGAATCAAATGTATAGATAAAGAAATCAAATATGTTTGGAGTAACTACTTCACAACCTTCGTCAAGCAATAGTTGCTCAAGGCCATTATTACCTAAGGGACTGTATTTAACATAGATTTCTCCTACAATTCCTACTTTGGGTTTTTTAACTGATTTGTCTGTTGGGATCTCACTAAATCTCTTAATTACTTCTCCAAATAATTTATTTGGATGGTAAAAAACCTTTAAGTCTCTAGAATAAAAATAGTTACTTACTTTTTGTTCTAGTTCTTTATAGACTTTTTCTGTTTCGCCCTTATTAATTTCGTAAGGAATTGTTTCATTACGAAGTTGCATCATAACATCACCAAAAATGAGCCCACTTATTAGTTTTAAAATAATACTTCTTGTTATTTTAAAACCTGGGTTTGGTTCAAGACCTACAGCGTTTGCGCTTATGATTGGAATAAACTCGTAGCCTGCTTTAATAAAGGATTTACGAATTAGACTAATATAGTTACTAGCTCTACATCCTCCACCTGTTTGTGTCATTACTAAAGCTACTTTATGAATATCATAACCACCATTTTTCATGGCGTCTATAAATTGTCCAATAACAAGCATTGCAGGAACACAGATATCGTTATGACTATGTTTCATTCCTTCATGAATTACATCAAAACTGTTGTTTTCTAGTATTTCACATTTATATCCTTCACTTCTAAACATATCTCTGAAATATATAAAGTGATATGGTGCCATTGATGGCATTAATAAGGTATAATCTTTCTTCATTTCTTCTGTGAACAATAGTCTACCTGTTTCGTCATATTCTAATTTTGCCATTAATTTATGCCCCCTTTCATAGTTGAAAGTAAGCTTCTAACTCTGATATTAACTGTTCCTAGGTTATTAACTTCGTCAATTTTAATTTGTGTATATAGTTTTCCTTTTTTCTTTAAAATGCTTTCAACTTCATCACTAGTTATAGCATCAAGTCCACATCCAAAAGAAACTAATTGTATTAGATTAGCATTTTCAATTTCGCATATAAATTTAGCACTATCATATAACCTTGTGTGGTAGGTCCATTGGTTTAGAACTTTAACATGATCTTGATCAGTACTTCTATTTACACTATCTTCACTAATAACAACGATATCTAAACTTTGGAGAAGTTTAGGAATTCCGTGATTTATTTCAGGGTCTATATGATATGGACGTCCTGCGAGTAGGATGATATTTTTATTGTTTACTTTTGCGAATTCTAGGGCATCTTTTCCTTTTTGAAGGACATCTAATCTAAAGTTATTATATTCGAATAGCGCTTTATCAAATGCAATTCCCATTTTCTTTTTAGATATATTAAGTTTTTTACCTAAACAGTCTTCTATGTTTTTGATAAAGAATTTTCTATTATTTAAGCTTACATATGGATCAAGCAATTTATTTAAATCAATATTTTCCATATTTGCACCAATTACTTCAGGATAAAAAGCAACCACAGGACAATTATATTCATTGTCTTGATGATTCTTTTCTAAAAAGTTAAACGGCATATTTGGATAAAAAATATAATCAATATCTTTTTTAATTAAATTTTCAATGTGTCCATGTACAATTTTAGCTGGGTAACATGCAGTATCACTAGGTATTGAGTCTTGACCTGATTCATATATTGCTTTTGTTGAGCGGTCACTATATACTATTTCAAAGTCTAACTCATTAAAGAATGTATACCAGAAAGGTATATTTTCATACATATTTAGTACTAAAGGGATTCCTATTTTTGCGATATACTTTTTATTTTGATCTGATTTGTAACTAAGTATTTTATCATATTTATAAAGGTATAAGTTTGGGTTATTTAATTTAGCACTTTCTATACCAGCGCCTCTTTCACATCTGTTTCCCGAAATATACTTTTTATCATTAAAGATGTTTATGGTTAATGGACAGTAATTATTACATTTTCTACATGTTGCATTTTTAGTTGTATATGTAAAGTTATCTAATTGTTTTTTAGATAAAGTACTTGAGACATCTTTAACTGTTTTTTTAGATTCTAAGGCAGCACCAAATGCACCCATTAATCCTGCGATTGTAGGTCTAATAACTTCCATTCCTATTTCTTTTTCAAATGCTCTTAAAACTGCGTCGTTATAAAACGTACCACCCTGAACTATTATCTTTTCACCAAGTTCACGACGCACATCTACTGTGCGTATCACTTTGTATAAGGCGTTTTTAACAACACTATAAGCAAGTCCTGCAGAAATATCACTAGTTGATGCGGCTTCTGCTTGTGCTTGTTTAACACCACTATTCATAAAGACTGTACATCTACTACCTAAATCAACTGGTTCACGAGCTTGTATTGCTAGTTCTGCGAAATCATTTATCTCGTAACCAAGAGATGTACTAAATGTTTCTATAAATGAACCACATCCACTAGAACATGCTTCATTTAAAATAATTGATGTGATTACTCCATCAGTTATTTTAAAACATTTCATATCTTGTCCACCAATATCAATTATAAATTCAACATCATCTTTAAAATACTTTGCGGCTTTATAATGACATATAGTTTCTACTTCACTACCGTCAAGATCAAATGCATGTTTTATTAATTCTTCACCATAACCGGTTGAATACGCAGATTTTATTACTATATTGTTATCTCCAATTAACTTGTATATTTCATACAGGGCTGATTTAACCATATCTACTGGATTCCCTTTGTTGTGAGAATAAAAGTAATATAAGATATCGTTAGCTTCACTTAATAATATAAGTTTTGTGGTTGTACTTCCTGCGTCAATCCCTAAATAAGCATTTCCTTGATAATCTTTAATATCTATTTC
>JAFLJX010000165.1 GCA_022712785.1 Mycoplasmatota bacterium
ATTCATCCATTATAGTCCCAAGTTTCTTTTTAATAGGTTTATAATTGTATTGGTAACTCTCTTTATTTACTAATTCACTCTTATAATTTGGTTTTTCAGTAGTTTGTTTATTGATATCTATTGCGATTCTATTTCCGAAAACAACACACTCTAACAATGAATTAGAAGCCAATCTATTAGCTCCATGTACTCCGTTACTAGCACATTCACCGTTAGCATATAAAGAATCCATATTAGTTTTACCTTCAACATCAACTTTTATACCTCCAACATTAAAATGTTGGACTGGGCTAACACTGATTAAGTCTTTACCCATGGTTATCCCTACTGATTTTAAGGTATTAAAGATTGTTGGGAATCTTTTACTTAAATAATCTGTTCCCATATGTCTTGTATCTAAATAAACGTGATCTGTCCAGGTATCATACATTTCTCGATAAATTGCCTGAGAAACTTTATCTCTTGGTGCAAGTTCCAGCAAATCACTGTATTTACTCATAAAACGTTCTTTTTCTGAGTTAATTAAATATGCGCCTTCACCTCGAACTGCTTCACTAATAAGGAATTTTTGTCTATGAACACCATGTTCATTGTGAAAAGCAGTTGGATGGAATTGAATAAATTCCATTTTTTCAATTTTTACATTTGCTCTAAACGCCATACCTATAGCGTCAGCTGTTGCTACTTGTGAATTTGTTGTACTCCCATATATATTTCCTATTCCACCTGTAGCTAAAACTGTGTTTTTAGATACAAAATGAAGTATTTCATTCTCTTTTCCTAAACAACTTACTCCAAAACAAGTATTTTCTTTATAAATTAGATCAATTGCCATAGTGTTTTCATGAATGTGGATATTATTCCTTAGGTAACACTCTTGCTTTAATGCAAACATGATATCTTTACCTGTTGCATCTCCACCACTATGTAAAATACGTCTTGTTGAGTGGCCACCTTCTTTAGTTAATAAGATTTTTCCTTCGTCATCTTTATCAAAATCAACATTATACTTCATTAATCTTTTTATATTGTCTCCGGCTTCAGTTACTAAGATTTCAACAGCATCTGCATTGTTTAAATAGCTTCCAGCCTTCATAGTATCTTCAACATGAGCATCTAGGTTTTCACGAATAAAATCTAGTTCACCGGCGATTCCGCCTTGAGCTAGATTACTATTTGTATCAATTAATGATTCTTTGACAATAATATCAATTCTTTTGTCAGAATTGATGTTTAATGCCGTATATAGACCAGCAAGACCTGCGCCTACAATTACAATATCAGTTGAAATTTGTTTCATTATTCATCACCTAACTTAGTTTTAGCATTCTATCTAAAGCAATAAATGCTTTTTTTCTTATTTCTTCGGGTACTGTAATTTCAAATTGTTCATCTTTTAGTGCATAGTATATATCGCTTAGATGAGTCATTTTCATGTCGTAGCATCTTAAATCTTTTGATAATATATAGAATTCTTTATCTGGGCATGCTTTTTTCATTGTATGAAGTATTCCATCTTCAGTTCCTACAATAAATTCTTTTGTATCACTTTTAATGACGTATTCTAGCAATCCTTTTGTACTTCCAATAAAGTCAGCAAGTTTAACAACATCAAGTTTTGCTTCTGGATGAACAATAAATTCAGCTTCTGGATGTGCTTTTCTCATATCAGCAACATCAAATATTGTTAAATCGTTATGAACACAACAAAAACCAGGCCATACTTCCATATCTAGGTCATATTTATCATTCATATAGTTTCCTAAATTTTGATCTGGAACATATAGTAATTTTTTATCACTATAAGCTTTAATTATATTTTCAGCATTACTACTAGTTACACAAACATCACTCATAGCTTTTATTTTAGCCGTTGAGTTAACATAGGCAACCACTATTCTATCTGGATTTTTCTCTTTATATTTTTGTAGTCTTACCTCGGTAACCATGTCTGCCATCGGACATCCAGCACCTTCAACAGGTAATAATACTTTTTTGTCAGGACTAAGTATTTTAGCCGTTTCTGCCATAAAGTGTACACCTGAAAATACGATTATATCCGCATCTGTTTTTGCGGCTATTTGACTTAGGTACAAACTATCACCAGTATAGTCAGCGATATCTTGAATATCACCCTCTTGATAATAGTGAGCTAGTATTACTGCATTTTTCTCTTTTTTAAGACGTTTTATCTCTTTAATCATGAATGATTTTTCCATAAAATATCACCTCGCTAGTATTTTAACACTTATGTATTATTTCTTCAATTAGAAAACAAGAAAAAAAGCCTTTAACGGCTTATTTAAATAATATTATATGCAAAACATATAATATTGTCACTTGGATTAATTATTTTTAGTTGCCATATATCTTACTAATTTCGATATAAAGAAGTTAACAAGGCCAATTTCAACATGTATTGTAACTATATTAGCTGTGAGTTTGTCTACATCTTCAAGATATATTGATCCATTGTATATTGAGAACCCAATCATAGATATAAATATTATGATTGAAGATACTAATAAGTATTTTGTCATTATTCCACCTCTTCATTTTTTGATTTTATAAGAAAAACATATATATTATCCATATACATAAAACAGGTATAAACGAGAGTTTTAATAAAGTATTCTCATCATTTGTAATAAATCTCGGTAATGTTTTATTAGTAAATACAAAAGGAATTCCAAAAAGTAATAATAGGATAAGCCCCTCAAATAGGTATTTTGGTGAAAAGATGAATAATCCTAACATTGAGACAAAGATATAATTTAGTCCGACTATTATAAATATCTTCTTTTTATGCTTTATAACTATATTCAGAGCAAATAAACCCAAAATAGCATTCAATGTATAAATTACTATTCCAGCAATTTCCATATTAATCATTCCTTTCAAGATATATGTAGATTTTTAACAATTAATTTTGATTTAGTTTAAAATTTATAGATATTCTTATCATTGTAAATACTAGTGACAGTGTAGTTATTGGGAGTATTAAAGCAATAAAGAATGGTAGGTATTCAGTTTTATGATATATAATAAAAATAATGATAATTGGTAATATCCATAATACATTACCTAATAAAAGACTAAAAAGTTTATGTTTAATTTTGAAAATAGCTAGATATAATATAGGAGACATTAATAATCCAGGTAATATATATGTAAATATCATATTTTTTCTCCTTTTAGTTTTTATCTATATGGGAATTATTTCTATTAGTTGTATCATCTATTCTTTCATATTATAGCATAAATTTATAAATATTTATTTAAATAAATTAATCAATGGAATTTGTGTTAACAGTATAAATATTTTGTCTAAAAATGGGTTATTACAATTTCTTGTAGTCCTTCCGAACTTCTTAAACCTACTTGTAAAGCAGTTTGTGAAATAAATTTTGAATAAGTAAAATATCATTTTTAGTAAAAGCTATAATAGGTCTTTATTAAGATAATTAGTATTGGTTATCATAAACTATTTATTACATGGTAAACCATTTTTAAATCACTAAAATACACAAAAATATT
>JAFLJX010000266.1 GCA_022712785.1 Mycoplasmatota bacterium
GGGACGGATTCGAACCGCCGAACCCTAAGGAACAGAGTTACAGTCTGTCGCGTTTAGCCTCTTCGCTACCCCTCCAAAAGGGTGGCTAACTAATCCATGATTACTTTAGCGCTATTATATTATAGCAAAGCCTTTTTTAAAAAGCAACATAAAAGAACAAAACTTATTGGTTGTTAACTGCTCAAAAAAAGTTGATGATTAAATATCAATCATCAACTTTTCAAAATATTATATTTTTACTTCATATCCTTTTGATTCAATAATAGTAACTACTTCACTAGCTTCTCTACCTTTTAAGTCTAACTCAACAGTGCGGTCATCTAAATTAACTTTGATATTTTCAAACCCATTATCGATTAAAGCATTCTTAATAGTTTTCTCGCAATGTCCACAAGTCATATCAGTAACATTTACTTTCATAATTACACCTCCTTTTTCTTTTGTAATATCTATTGATTCTTCTTTAGCTTCACTCGTAAATTCTGGTAATTTATATGTTTTTAATCTAAATGCATTTAAAACAACCATGATTGAACTAAAAGCCATTGCTGAGGCAGCTAGTACCATTGATAATCTACCTGTTGCGGCAAGTGGTATTGCGACTATATTATAAGAGAAAGCCCAAAAGAAATTTTGATATATATTTCTTAACGTTGCTTTTGACATATCTATAGCTTTAATAACTAACCCTAGGTCATGACTCATTAATGTAACATCACTTGAATCAATTGCAATGTCAGTTCCTGCACCCATCGCAAACCCAATATCAGCTAGTTTTAATGCTGGTGCGTCATTAATACCATCACCTACAAATGCTATTACTATTCCTTCTTTTTGAATATCAGAAATGATTTTTGCTTTTTCATGAGGTAGTACTTCTGAGTAAACTTTTGTAATTCCTAACTCTTTTGCTATTGCATTAGCCACAATAGCATTATCCCCTGTAATCATATATGGCTCTAGGTTACGTTTTTTCATTTCGTTTATAACTTTGAGTGATGTATCTTTTATCTCGTCTCTAACGGCATATAAAGCCTCTATTTTATTATTTACAACTACAAAGTTTGTAGTTTTTGCCTCGTTAAGTAATTTATTATATTCCAATTCAAATTCTTTATAATCTAACTTAAGTTCATGTATTATTTTTACAGAGCCTATGTATACTAAATCTTTTCCAACATTAGCTTTAATACCTTTTCCTTCTAATGTTTCAAAGTTAGATATTTTTAATGTTTTAGATTTTTTTTCTTCACCATATTCTTTAACTGCCTGGCTTATGGGGTGAGTTGATTCACGTTCTATACTATAGACCATATCTAATACATCAGTATTGCCTATAAAGTTTGTAACTATAGGTTTCCCTATAGTTAGAGTTCCGGTTTTATCAAAGGCTATTGCTTCAATTTTATTTGCTAGTTCGAAAAACTCCCCACCTTTATACAAAATATGATTTTGAGCTGCTTTACCATTACCTACTAAAATACTAGTAGGAGTTGCGAGGCCCAAAGCACAAGGACAACTTATTACTAATATAGCAACTGTTGTAGTGAAACTATAAGTAAACAAATCTCCTAATAGGAAATAATGAACTACAAAGTTAATGATAGCTATGGAAACTACTATAGG
This sequence comes from Mycoplasmatota bacterium, assembly GCA_022712785.1. Taxonomy (GTDB): domain Bacteria; phylum Bacillota_I; class Bacilli_A; order Izemoplasmatales; family Izemoplasmataceae; genus JAFGXW01. Next base: position 1,627 of record JAFLJX010000266.1, read on the forward strand.
AACAAAGAAAGAAGCTATCTTATCCGCGGTTCTTTGGATAGGAGGTTTTTCTGCACTTGCTTCTTCTACCGTACTTATTATTTGAGATAGCATAGTATCGCTACCTATTTTTGTAGCTTGTATAATAAGTTTTTCTCTTGTGTTGATTGTAGCTCCAATAACACTTGAGTTTTTAATTTTCTTAATTGGAATAGATTCCCCAGTAATCATTGATTCATCAACAAAACTAGAGCCTTCAATTACTTTACCATCAACCGGTATTTTTTCATTAGCTAGAACAATAATGTGATCACCTAAGAATACTTCATCGATGTCCACCATTCTCTCAATACCGTCTTTAATAACTCTTGCTTCTTTTGCGCCTAGATTTATTAGTTCTACTAATGCATCAGTAGTTCTTTCTTTAGCAATGTGTTCTATGTAGTTCCCTACAAGAACCATTGAAATAATTAAAGCACTTATTTCAAAATAATACATTGGATGCATTACTGAATCGCCAAATAATTGTACTCCTAGTAAATACATACTATATAGATAAGCACTAGTGGTCCCCATTACCACTAATATATCCATACCAAGCACTTTCTTCTTGAGACTCTTATATGCAGCGATATAAAATCTTTTTCCAATATAAAACTGAACCACTCCTGAAACTAATAACTGAAATATTCCGTTAGTTAGTAAACTTGGGACATATACCCATTCAAACCATGATAAGTGTCCAAACATTGCCCATAGAAGTGGAATAGAGAATATTACTGATATATATATTTCTTTTCTTAATTTTAATCTTAGTTTTTTATTATCTTCTAATGATTCTTCTAATATTGGTTCATATCCTATCTGTTTAACTATATCTGCGATAGCTACTAAGTTATATGCTGATTCGTCATATTCAAATAATACCTTACCTGCGCCAACATTTACTTTGGCACTTATACCATCGTAATTATCGAAAGTATTAGTAATAGTTTTTGCACACATTGCACAAGTCATTCCATCTACTCTCATTGATTTCTTAATCATTATTTTGCCTCTTTTCTAAATGCATGACACACATAAACATTATCGTCTTTTACATCTTCATGTTTTAGATACTCTTTGTAATCATTTATTAAGATTTCTTCTTCAATTTTTAAATCCTTAATGTGAAGAATTAAATTTTTATTACTCTTAAAGTTTCCTGTTAGGGAGTAAAAACCTCTTTGTTTTTCCCTTCGAACTTGAACTATACCAGAATCTTTTAAACTAATTAGATTCTTTGAAATGTTTACTTGTTTTATAAACGTGATTTCTTCAAGTTCACAAACACAAAGTTCTCCATTTAATAAAAGACTTATAAGTCTTAATTTTGTTGGATTACTAATGCTTTTTAAATATTCTAAACTCTTCATAAATATTCACTCCTCTGTTTGCCTATATATTACTACTATGTTATATTCCTTACAAGGCATATACAATATTTTATAAATTGTGACTTGTTTATAATATATAGTTTTAATGATTAAAAAACAAAATTCTAATTAATGGACAGAATATATGGATTAGTCTATAATGTGTATGAAACAATTTAGATTAAATATAAATCAGATTGATTAATGCTTATAAAATTAAAAGTTAATGCCAAGGAGGAAAAACAATGATAAAAGTAATAGAAAAATATAACGAGATTCAAGAAATCATTAACAAAGATTTAGTAATGGTAATTGCTAAATCACACACATGCAGTAGTTGTAATACTATTGCGAATATTATGGACAATAATATGAACCATTTTGACAAGATAGAAAAATTTAATATATTCGTAGACGATATTGATCAGTTTAGGGGAGAGTACTTAATATTTAGTGTTCCTACTGTATTAATATTCAGTGAGGGTAAAGAGTTATTAAGACAGTCAAGATACTTTGATTATGCGAAAATTGATAGATTAATAGAAATGTTTTCGAGTTAAATAATACAAAAACTTTTTGCACTTTATTAGTATTGTAAGTCAATGTTCCACATGAAACATGTAATCTATAAAAAATATATTTTAAACAGTTACAAGTTATAGTATACTGTTTAATGAGGTGATTAAATGAATATTGCGTTAATAGCACATAATAAAATGAAACCAGAATTAATAGCATTTTGTGTTAGACATGAACCGGTATTAGCTAAACATAATTTATTTGCGACAGGTACTTCAGGTAAAGTAGTTATGGCTGCGACTAAATTGGAGATACATTGTTTTAAATCTGGTCCACTTGGTGGAGATCAAATGATTGGAGCTAAGGTTGCTAATGGTGAAATAGATTTAATTGTTTTCTTTAGAGATCCTCTTACAGCTCAACCACATGAACCTGATATTTCTGCATTGTTTAGACTAAGTGATGTATATAAAATACCACTTGCATCTAATGTAAACACAGCTGAGTTATTCTTTAAAACTCTAAAATAAAAGAAGATGAATTCATCTTCTTTTTTATATGTCTTGTTTAACAAATTTCTTAATTGAGAAAAAGATAAACACTATACTAATCAACAGAGTAACTCCTACATTAATTAATACATCTCCAACAACTTCTTCACCTATCAAAATATCTACTGAATTACTTGAAATGAATCCCGGTAAATATTTAAATACTGATACTTCAAATATTGTTAACATTGAGGTAAGAATATAAATACCGAATGTAACAGATACCGATGCTAAGTATGATTTGAAGTGAGTTGCTGTGAACAATGATATTGATAATATATATAGAACATATATAAAGAATAGTAGTGTAGTTATCAACATTCCAGCTAAATCAATTTCTTCAAATATAAAATATGTATAATAACTAAATACAAAGTATCCAAGCAATAAAGAAGCTAGTATTAATATACTTAATGATATGTACTTTGATAATAAGTATTTTGTTTTACTTATTGGTTTACTTAGCACTAATGGAAGTAAGCCTTTTGTTTTGTCCTTAATAAAGAATCCAACTCCAATAAACAATACAACAAATAATATAGTTTCATATAAGTTACCAATATATTGAATATAACTATCCAGTACTACTGGATTTGTTAGAACAATATTTAATCCACTGTCTGCCAATGCTAAATCTAATAATTGATTCATATATCTCGCAGTTATGGGACTAAGAATTGCAAACATAACTATTACAACAGGAAATACAATAAATTTAGATGTTTTACGTAAATGATAAAAATCATATTTTAGAAGTTTAAACATGAGTTAACCTAATGAATATATCTTCTAAGCTAGTTTTTTCTTTACTAAATTCAATAATCTTTTCATCTATATCTATCAATTTCTTTAACAAAGTGTTTTCATCTGTTTTTCCATCTAAATTACAAACGACTCCATTATTCTTAACTTTTGAGCTTTCAATAATCTTTAGTGCTCTTATTTTATCTAATAGTACTTTTGGGTCACTAGTTGTTTCAATATATACTTTATTATCGTAATAAGTATTTTTAATATTATCCAAAGTATCTTCTAACAGTAATACACCTTTATCTAATATCCCAATCTTATCACATACTCTTTCTACATCTTCCAATATATGTGTTGAATAGAATATAGTTTTACTACCCTTCAATTTATAAATAATGTTCATCACATCATTTCTACCTATTGGATCCAAAGCACTTGTTGGTTCATCCATAATTAATATCTCAGGATCGTGTATTAGGGCCTGCGCTATAGCAAGTCTTTGTTTCATACCTCTTGAGAATGAACCTATTTTCTTTTTATCGTTAGGAAGATCAACAAAGTCTAAAATTTCTTGGATTTTCTTGTTAGATTCACTGTCCTTCATATCGAAAATATCTAACGTATATATTAGATAGTCTTTAGAAGTCATATAACTTGGGAAAACAGGAACATCAGGTACATATCCTATTTTTCTTTTATATGATTGATCTTTAAAATTTATCTCTTTATTATTTATAAAAATATCACCAATATCTGATTCAATTAATGCTAATATCAAGTTAATAGTAGTTGTTTTCCCAGCACCGTTTTTACCAATAAAGCCATAAACTTCACCTTTTTTTACAGTAAGGTTTAAATTCTTTAATACGGCTGTTTTTCCATAATATTTAGACAAATTAACAGTTTTAATAGC
>JAFLJX010000166.1 GCA_022712785.1 Mycoplasmatota bacterium
CAGTTTAGGTTCATCATTTTTCATTGAATCTATTGATGAAGATATTATTACTTTGATTGATAATGATTATTATAATCCTGAGCCTATAGATTTAGGCGGATTTAGTGAACTTATATTAGAAGATTTTGATAGTAAGATAACAATGTTTTTAGAACCCTATCTTGATTTTGATTTTTTACTTGGGGATGATATCAAACAGTTTATAAAAGAACTTCCTCATGGTGTATACCATTTCGAAGATATTGTTACGTATAGTGTTGTAAGAAATAATGAAATTCTAAAAAGAAAAATATTAGAATATTTTAATACTTTAGTTAATAGTGAAGTAATACATACAGTCTTAGAGTTTATTGAAAATAATATGAATTCTAGTTCAACTTCCAAAAAATTATATATGCATCGTAATACATTAAATTATAGAATTGATAATTTTATCGAAGCAACAAAAATCAATGTTAAAACGTTTAAAGGTGCTAACGCAGTATATTTACTTTATAAGTACTAAAACAGTGGGTTTGTGCACTTTGCACATAGTAAAATTCCACTGTTTTTTATATACTTAAGTCAGTGTAAAAATATAAGGAGATGAATTTAAATGGCAGAATTAAAATTTAAGGGATTAGATAAAGTATATGATAATGGTGTTCAAGCAGTATTTGATTTCTCTTTAACAGTTAAAGATAAAGAGTTTATAGTTTTTGTTGGACCATCTGGATGTGGGAAATCTACAACATTAAGAATGGTTGCAGGACTTGAAGAAATTACAGCCGGTGAATTATATATCGATGATGTATTAGTAAACGATGTAGCACCTAAAGATAGAAACATTGCAATGGTATTCCAATCTTATGCATTATATCCACATATGACAGTATATGATAATATGGATTTTGGATTAAAATTAAGAAAAATGCCAAAAGATGAAATTGATAAAAAAGTACAAAATGCAGGAGATATTTTAGGACTTACTGCATATTTAGATCGTAAACCAAAAGCATTATCTGGTGGACAAAGACAACGTGTTGCTTTAGGACGTGCAATTGTACGTGACGCTAAAGTATTCTTAATGGATGAGCCACTTTCAAACTTAGATGCTAAATTACGTGTGCAAATGCGTGCTGAAATTATTAAATTAACAACTGCAATTGGTACCACAACAATTTATGTAACACATGATCAAATTGAAGCAATGACAATGGCTACTAGAATAGTGGTTATGAAAGATGGATATATCCAACAGGTTGGAGCTCCTAAAGATATTTATGACAATCCAGATAACTTATTTGTTGGTGGGTTTATTGGAACACCACCAATGAACTTTGTTGTTGGTAAAGTTGAAAAAGGACGTTTTGTTGGTGAAGGAATCAACGTTGCTGTTCCTGAAGAAAAAATAGAGTTGTTAAAAGCTAATAAATTCTTAAATAAAGAAGTTATTATGGGAATTAGACCAGAATTTATATTTGATAATGCAGTTGACAAAGAAAGATTAAGTGATAGTATTGTTAAACTTAAAGTTGATGTAGCTGAATTACTAGGTTCAGAAACAAATATTTATGCCAAAGTTGGTTCAAGTGATATCGTAGCTAAAGTAAACGCAAGAGATGATCTTCATATTGGTGATGACATTGAATTAGCATTCGACTTAAAAAAAGTTCATTTCTTTGATCCAGAAACTGAATTAAGATTAAAAAATAACGGATAATAAAAACTAGACAAACTTCGGTTTGTCTTTTTTAGTGTGATTTTTTAATGAATATATCAATAGGTTTTATTATTAAAATGGAGTGTTATCTTATATTATATATATGGGTGATATAATGTATTTTATTAAAAGAAGTATAGATGGATTAGAAATTGGTACTGAAAAAGGAATAACATATATGAATTCAACACTAAAAAAGCATATTAATGATATGTGTTTAAAAAACCTTTCAACATATGAAGGGAGAAGGATTTCAACTAGTAAATTATTGAATGAAAATAACAATATTCCTATCTACGTAAATGAGGAAGTTATTCTTTATCCTACAAAGTCAATTAGATGCTATGATACAGTATTTGTAAACTTTCATGAGGTTTTAAGCATCAAAAAGGGTGAAAATGGGTATACAAGTTTTATATTTACAAACCTTTCTGAAATTTTGATAGAGATAAGTTATAAAAGAATATTGAAACAACACTTTAGAATTAACAAAATATTAGATTATTTAAACAATAATCAATAGTTCGAAAAAGAAAGTGTTTTCATTACCTCTTTTCATTAGATTTTACGAGATTTATTTAGTATAATATATATGAAGAAAAAAAACGGAGGTATTTATAATGGCAAAAAAAATTGTTACTGATTTAAACGTTGAAGGAAAAACAGTCTTGGTTAGAGTTGATTTCAACGTACCTATGAAAGATTCAGTTATAACTGATGACAACAGAATAGTTCAAGCATTACCTACTATAAATTATTTACTTGATAATAAGGCTAAAGTTGTTTTATTTAGTCACTTAGGAAGAGTTAAAACTGAAGAAGATAAAGCAGGGAAAAGTTTAAGCCCTGTAGCTATGAAACTTGAAGAATTTTTAGGTAAAAAAGTTAAGTTCGTTCCTTATACTAGAGGAGCTGAACTTGAGAAAGCTATTAAAGATTTATGTAATGGTGAAGTATTAATGTTTGAAAACACTCGTTTTGAAGACATTGATGGCAAGAAAGAATCAAAAAATGATCCTGAACTTGGAAAATATTGGGCATCACTTGGTGATGTATTTGTAAATGATGCTTTTGGTACTGCACATAGAAGTCATGCTTCTAATGTTGGTATTGCAGCTAACGTT
>JAFLJX010000167.1 GCA_022712785.1 Mycoplasmatota bacterium
GATTGTACCCATATTAGATTTTTCAAAAAGTCCAATATGTCTCTCTTCAGCTCCATTGAAAGCTCCACACTCATGCCCAAAAAGTTCACTATCTAATAAATGTTTTGGTAAAGATGCACAATTAATCTTTTTAAATGAATACATTGCTCGATTACTATTATAATGGATTACTTTTGCAACTAGGTCTTTGCCTGTTCCTATTTCTCCTTCAATAAGGATATTAGCATCATGATTAGAAACCTTTTCAATCCAATCAACTAACTTACGAATTATCAAGGAGTCACCTAATACTGATTTTATTCCTTCCTTTTTCATTAAAAGATCTTTAAGTTCTTTGTTTTCTTTTTCTAGTAATGATACACGATTCATAGTTTTAAAGCCTAGAGTAGCTTCGCTTATATTGTTTTGAAGTGGGAAGGTGTCAAATACACTTCCACCGAAATATCCAACTGTGATTGTTTCTTCATAGAAACGCTTTATTACTTTTTGGTTAGTTACAAAAGTACCTCCATAAATCATAGGAATTATTTTATGGTTGTGTTTTTTAGCTTCATCAAAAATACGATTTGCTTTATGTATAAGACGATCAATAAATGGTTCTAACTCATTTTCTGATTGGTTATTTATATATGTCCATCCAAAGTGAAGACATAGAACATCTACACCAGCTTCAACAACCCGAATAGCTTCTTCCATAGTTACCGCGAATGCAACAGTGAACAACCCGCTTTCATGAGCCATTCTTAGAAGTTCTACTTCGTGATTATAACCCTCACCTTGTTCTTCTAAAGCCTCGCGAAATTGTCCATCTATAAGACTAACCGTAGGGAAATTAACAATGCCATCAAATCCAATATTTTTAATAGTTTTTATAATTTGTTCTTTTCCATAAAGTGGGTCTTGAGCACAAGCTCCAAATATTACTGGGACATTGTCAATTTGAGGAACAACCTCGGTTTTTGCGTAGTTTAAGACTAAATCATTACAACTAGAAAAAGGCAACGTAGAAGCGATTGAAGGTAACCCACTCATTCGGAATCGTCCTGCGTTTAATGTTGCGATAATGTCTGCGCCACCTTTTGTTGCCTGTTTTGCACTTCGTCCATTACCAATACATACACCGATTATTGGTGCTTTTTGTTCAATAGATTTGGTAAGTCTATCAATTATCTCTTGTCTCTTCATATATCAAAGCCTCCAGTAAAACTCACTTCATATGTAATTTTACTTCAAAAAATGAAAAAATGAAAGTGTAAAAACAGTTCGTAAGCCAGTTTAGTTTTTGATTATATCCTTATAAAGGAGAACCATGGACATAAAATCATGTTTGTGATAAACAGAAATTAGATATTTGGGTATAAATAAGTATAAAAGAGAAATATAAGATTATAGGTGTACTAAGCTATTGATGAGAAGAATGTATTCCAAAAGTCATTCTTTTTTACGATAGAAAATTATCAGTATGTACTGTGTATGTTCAATGAGCACTGTGAAAGATGTGTAATATGGATGAAAATGAACTTGATTTAAAGAAAATTTAAAGTTCTTAGTGTATATGAACTTTGGCGCATGGCTTCTTTTTTAGTGGCTTAAAGATATTCATTTTTTCAAATGGTGATAATTTCTCTTTGAGTTATTATTTCTTTACAGCTTCTTTTAAATGGCAGATATCTAAGTGTTTTCGTATAGCCTGGTGTGTAAGCCACTCGCTTTTGATATAAATGAAGAATAGACACTGTTTGTTTTCATTCAAATGCAAATGCGAATCATTTGCATTTGATATGTTTTTGCTCTATAATACAAATATGAAAATACAGGAGGAAAATATATGAAAAAAATTATTTTAGTGTTTACGGTATTACTCAGTGTGTTTATGGTAAGCGCATGTAGTATAAATGAGAGTAGTAATGATAAAGTAGTTGTGGTTACAACATTGTTTCCGCAGTATGATATGGTAAGAAGTTTAGCTGGAGACAAAGTTGATTTAATATTAACATTGCCTTTTGGTGTTAGTGCTCATACATATGAACCAACTCCGAGTACTATAATTGATATTTTGAATGCAGATTTATTAATCTATAGTTCTGATTTACTAGAACCATGGGTAAAGGATTTTTTAGATGCAAATGATACAGGAAATTTGAGAATTATTAACTTGAGTGATTATGTAATATTAATAGAAGGAATTCATACAAATCATGGTCATGATGATAATGATCAGCACAGAATTGACCCACACTATTGGAGTGATCCACTTAATGACAAGCTTATGATTAATATAATTTCACATAAATTAGAAGATTTACTTATAGATGATATTGATGAAATTCGCGAACAAAAAAATGATTATTTAGAAGCATTAGATATTTTTCATGATCAATTTATTGATTTAGAAAATCATCGTACAGTTGATACTATCATGCACGGAGGACACAGAGCTATTGGGTATTTTGTAGATCGTTATAATTTAATATATGTTAATCCTTATGAAGGTTTCTCTACTGATGCGGAACCAACCCCTTCAAAAATAGCTTATATGATTGATTTAATGGAAACAAACGAAATATCATATCTATATAGTGAAATGTTGTTATCTCAAATTGTTTCAAATACAATACAAGAACAAACTGGAGCTGAAATTTTATACATTTATTCAATGGGTAATTTATCAAAGGATGATTTTGATAACGGGTTAACGTTTTTAGATATGATGGAGCATAATTTAGTACAATATCAGATTGGTCTTGGTTATGATGAATCAAATCAAATACATTGAGGTTAATAATGTAACTATAAAATATCACCACCACACAGCAGTAAAGAACGTTACATTCACAATAAATAAAGGTGATTTTATAGGTGTTATAGGTGAAAACGGGAGTGGGAAAACCACTCTAATTAAAGCATTGCTTGGTGTAATTGATATTAATGGAGGAACAGTTAAATTTTTAGAAGGATTAAAGATTGGGTACCTTCCTCAAAATATAATGCAAGCAGATACTGTTTTCCCTGCCACTGCTGAAGAAGTTGCACTAGTGGGAATATTAGATGAAAAGAAATTCCCTAAAATTATAAATAAAAGTGATCGATTAAGAGTAAAAAAAGTGTTTTCTGAGCTTGGTATATCTGAGTTATTAAAAAAGCGTATTGGTAACTTAAGTGGTGGGCAACAACAACGTGTAATGCTTGCTAGAGCTTTAGTAAATGAACCTGATATTTTATTCTTAGATGAACCAACAAGTGCACTTGACTCTATAATTGAAAATTCATTTTTAAAAATACTACAGAATCTAAATAAAACACGAAATACAACAATTGTCATAATAACACATGATTTGGTATCAGTAGGTGGATACATTAATCGTATAATTTATATGAATCAATCTTTAGAATATGTTGGGTCATTTGATGACTTTTGTAAAAATACAACACACTCTCCATACATTCATTTGCATGCCAAGAGTGCATGCGGACATGATGTAATCACTAAGGAGATGAAAAAATGATTAATGAATTATTTAAAATGTTTTCCTATCCCTTTATGATTCGAGCTCTTATTGTTGGTATTAGTATCGCTGTGAGTACTTCTTTGATTGGATCATTTCTCGTACTTAAGAAGTTTTCAATGATTGGGCATGGCTTAAGCCATGTGGCATTTGCAACGGTTGCTATTGCCTTAACACTTGGAAGTTCTCCAACCCTTTTTACTTTACCGATT
>JAFLJX010000168.1 GCA_022712785.1 Mycoplasmatota bacterium
AGAAACAGAAGAAGCAATGGGAACTAGACTTGATTCATTAAGTAAAGAACTTTCTAAAGTTAGAACTGGACGTGCTAACCCAAGAATGTTAGATGATGTTAGAGTGGATTATTATGGTGCTTTAACTCCTCTAGGACAAATAGGTAATATTAGTGTGCCTGAACCATCACAATTAGTTATTAAACCATACGATAGTAGTATGCTAGGACCAATTGAAAAAGCAATAAACGCAGCTAATTTAGGAATCAATCCTTCGAACGAAGGTACTCAATTGAGAATTGTACTACCTGCTTTAACTACAGAAACTAGAAAAATAATAGTTAAAGATATTCATAAATTAGGTGAAGAATATAAAGTGTTTATTAGGAATTCACGTAGAGACGGAAATGATGATATTAAGAAGATGGAAAAAAGTTCTGAAATAAGCGAAGATGATTCAAAAGGATATCATGAAGATATTCAAGAATTAACTAATAATTATACAAAACAAATTGATGAATTAATTAAAGCAAAAGAAATTGACATTATGCATATATAAAGACTACTAACGTAGTCTTTTTTTATGGAAAAAAGTGATTAATTATAGTATAATGATATAATGCCCTTGGAGGTGGAAGTATGAATTTAGAAAAGAGAGTATTAAGTAACAGAATTCCATGTCACATTGCGATTATTTTAGATGGAAATGGACGTTGGGCTAAGAAAAGAAAACTACCTCGGACTTTCGGACATAAAGTTGGTGCTGATAACTTAAAAAAAACCACGATAAATTGTAGTAAATTAGGGATAAAAGTTTTGAGTGTTTATGCTTTTAGCACTGAAAACTGGAACAGACCCAAAGAAGAGGTTGATTATTTAATGAAGTTACCTCTTGAACTTGAAAAATCTTTTAAAGGAAACTTCAAAAAACACGACATTAAGGTTATGTTTTCAGGTAGAAGAGATAGATTCAGTAAAGAAAACATAGAACTATTAAGTAAAATAGAAGAAAAAACTAAAGAAAGATCAGGATTAATATTAAATATTTGTTTTGATTATGGTAGTTACACTGAGATGTTAACTGCGACAAAAGAGATTTGTGATTTATATAAAAATGATAGGATTAAATTGGATGATATAAATGAAGAGTTATTTAGTAGTCATCTATATACAAAAGACTTACCAAAACTTGATTTATTAATAAGAACTTCAGGTGAACTTAGAATTAGTAATTTCTTATTATGGCAGTTAGCTTATAGTGAATTGTATTTTACTAAAAAGTTATGGCCTGAATTTAACAATAAACAATTACTTGTAGCAATTGATAACTATCAAAAAAGAAACCGTACTTATGGTGGACTAAAGGAGAAAAAATAATGAAAGTAAGAGTTATGACAGCGGCAGTATTGCTTATTGTTCTTGTCCCAGTTGTTATACTTGGTGATTTGATTTTAGACATTGTTTTAGCACTTCTTAGTATGGGAGCAACTTATGAGTTATTTAAAATGTATAAAGCTGATTCATTTAAATTTGATGCAATGTTGGTTATTGAAGTAGTATTAAGTGCAACAGTATTCTTCAGTGCAGCATTCTATTTAAAAGGCAACTTAGAATTAGAATACTTATTTGTTTTAATATTGTTTATTATATTTGTCTCAGGAATTGTTTTAGTATTTAAAGATGATTTTACTTCAGAAGACTTTGGGCGTCTATTAGTTAGTGTTTTATATCCTTCAATTGGGTTTGCTGCTATTAGTTGGTTACGCGAGATTGATTTATATAATGTCGGTTTCTTGTTTATGATCACGGTATTTACTGATGTATTTGCTTATATATTTGGTATTAACTTTGGAAAACATAGACTTGCTATTAAGATTAGTCCTAAGAAATCAATAGAAGGATCCATTGGTGGAACTTTATCGGCACTACTTTTAACTCTTTTGTACTTATATATATTAGATATAAACGTTGTTGGAGATATTAGTATTACTATTTGGACAAGTATTTTACTTATTGTGTTCATTTCAATTATTGGACAAATTGGTGATTTAATTGCTTCAAAATTAAAAAGAGGTTATAATATTAAAGATTTTAGTCAATTATTTCCGGGTCATGGAGGAGTAATGGACAGATTTGATTCTGTCATATTCGCAGGAATTACTTTAATAATTATTAGTAAAGTTGTTGGGTTACTATGAATCTATATTTATTAGGTGCAACTGGTAATATTGGTGAACAAACTTTGGATATTGTTAGAAATAGTAATAGGTTCAATCTAGTAAGTGTTAGTGCAAACCACAATATAGACAAGATGATTGATATAATTGAAGAGTTTAAACCCTTATTTGTATCCATGGGAAAACTTGAATATATCATTAAACTCAAAAACTTATATCCTAATATTGAATATGGACACGGAAGAGAAGGGTTAATTAAAGCAGCGACATATGGATCAAACAGTGAAGACTTAGTAGTTAATGCACTTGTTGGTAGTTCTGGATTAGAACCGACAGTTGAGGCTATTAAGAGAAAACGAAATATTGCATTAGCTAATAAAGAGACTTTAGTTATTGGTGGAGAAATAATAATTGAGTTAGTTAAGAAGTATGGAGTTAAGCTAATTCCAGTAGATAGTGAACACTCTGCAATAATGCAATGTTTAAATGGGGAAGACAGTAGTTCTGTAAAAAGAATTATAATTACCGCTTCTGGTGGTAGTTTTAGAAATTTAAGTAGAAAAGAACTTCAAAATGTTACTGTTAATGATGCTCTAAAGCATCCGAATTGGAATATGGGAGCTAAAATAACAATTGATTCAGCTACCATGATGAATAAAGGATTTGAAGTTATTGAAGCGCATTACTTATTTGGTGTTGAATATGATAGTATTGAAACAGTTTTACATACAGAAAGTGTAGTTCATTCTTTAGTAGAATTCAATGATTCTAGTATAATTGCACATTTAGGTAATCCAGATATGAGAGTTCCTATTAGTTATGCATTGAATTATCCTGTAAGAACTGAGTATAATGGTGAAAGTTTAGACTTAATTAAGTTAGGAACACTCCATTTTGAAGAATTATCTTATAAAAGATATCCTCTTCTAAAAATAGCAATAGACGCAGGTATAAGCAAGGGGTTAAATCCAACTACTTTAAATGCTGCGAATGAAGCATGTGTAAGTTTGTTTTTGAATGGTAAAATCAAGTTTTTAGATATCGAAGAGATTGTTAGTGAATGCTTAAATGTGTTTCCTAATGAGTTTAATATAAATCTTGATAAGATAATAGAAAGAGACCTAGTGGTTAAAGACTATGTTTT
>JAFLJX010000253.1 GCA_022712785.1 Mycoplasmatota bacterium
AAATTAAATGATTGAAGATTTATATAAAAGAGTAAAATTGATAAAGAAAAAGATCACTTATCGAACATTTCAAAGTGATCTTGGAATAACTGATATTTTAGAATCCGTAAAATCATAACAACACGGTGCACCACACATCAGTTTTTTTTTATATTAACAGAAGTGTGTTATAATGTTTATAGATAGATTTCCTTTTTAAGTCAGTTAGGGTAAAACCCTTTGTTTAAAAACAAATCTTACTCAAAAACAAGAGGTGTTAACATGGTAGAAAAAAACGAGTATTATGATGTTGTTTTTATGGATATGACTCATGATGGGATGGGAGTTTGTAAGGTAGACGGTTTCCCTGTATTTGTCGCAAATGCTTTAAAAGGTGAAAAAGGTAAAATCAAGATTATTAAAGTAAATAAAAGTTTTGGATTTGGTAGACTTGTTGAATTAACCGAAGATTCTCCTTTTAGAAAAGAGCCTATTTGCGATCATTTTAATGAGTGTGGTGGATGTAACATCATGCACATGAATTATCAGATGCAGCTAGACTTTAAAAAGTATAGAACAAAAGAAACTTTAAAGAAATTAGGGAAAATTGAAACTATAGTTCACGAAACTGTAGGTATGGTTAATCCTTATTACTACCGTAATAAAGCGGTAATCCCTTTCGGTGAAGAAAATGGTAAAATGATAGCGGGTCTATATAAAAATAGATCACATGATATTATTGACATGAAAAAATGTTATATCATACCTAAAATTACAACTGATATAGTTAAGTTCTTAAAGAATGTATTTGTTGAGCTTGGTATACCTGCATATAATGAACTTACAGGTACTGGTGTTATAAGATATGTTACTGTTAGAAATTCATATAAATATAATGATATTTCTATAACGTTAACTACACTTACTCCTAAATTACCTAAAAAAGAAATAATAGTTAAAAAAATAACAAATAAATTTGATAGAGTTGTATCAATAATTCAAAACTATAATCCTGATAATACTAATATCATTCTAGGTAAAAAATCTAGAATATTATATGGAGAAGATTTTATATTAGATGAAATAAATGGTATCAAATTCAAAATATCACATAGATCTATCTATCAAGTTAATCCAGGACAAACTGAAGAGATGTATAAAAAAGCTATTGAGTATGCTGAAGTTGAGCCTAATCATGTAGTTATAGATGCATTTTGTGGAATTGGTACTATTGGACTTAGTGTAGCAGGAAAAGTAAAAGAAGTATATGGTGTGGAAGTAGTGAAACAAGCTATTGAAGATGCTAAAACTAATGCACAAATAAACAATATTTCAAATGCTCATTTTGTTGTAGGTAAAGCAGAAGAAGTAATAAAAAAATGGGAATCAAAAGATGTAGATGTACTATTTATTGATCCACCTAGAAAAGGTGTAGATAAATCATTCTTAGAAACCGTTGTGACAATGGGAATTCCAAGAATTGTATATATATCATGTAATGTTTCTACATTAGCTAGAGACCTAAACTTCTTACAAGCTAATGGCTATGAAATCATTGAGGTTACTCCTTATGATATGTTCCCTCAAACTAGTCATATTGAATCTGTTACTAAATTACGATTACTAAAATAACAATATAAAAAAGCACTCAAATAGTGCTTTTTTAAACTGAATTATACTGATTGAAGTGGTTTATTTTAATCCTTCAAGAAAAACAATGGAATAATTCCTAAAGCTTCTATCAATAGTGTTTATGTTGATGATATTTTGGATGGTGTGAGTTTACATTCCACTAGAATGTTACATATGTATTGTAAACTCACATATTGGAATTGCCTTTCCATAATTAATGTTTAATAAATTTTGAGGACTGTGTTATAATACTGTTGAAAGTTGGTGCAATATGGATGTTAAACTTGTAAAAGATCAAGAGATTCTAATAACTATTAGACGTCTCGGAATAAATGGTGAAGGTATTGGTTTTTATAAAAAACTGGCTGTTTTTGTTGACGGAGTATTCCCTCCAGAGCAAGTAGTGGTGCGGATAACAGAAGTTAATAGAGGACATGCTAAAGGTGAAGCAATTAGAGTTAAAGTTAAAGCAGACAAGAGAGTAAAACCTTTTTGTGCTCATTTTAAGGAGTGTGGAGGTTGCCAAATTCAACATATTTCTTATGCTGAACAATTATCTTTAAAAGAAGAAATGTTAATGCAAACTCTTGATAGATATGCCGACTTAGATTTATCTAAAACTAAATTTAACAAAATGATTGGTATGAATAATCCAACTCATTATAGATATAAAGCTCAGATGCCTGTAAGAAATACAAAAACTGGACTTACAACTGGATTATATAAAAAAGAATCTAATGAATTAGTAGAAATCTTAGAATGTCCTGTACAATCAGACAATATTAATAGAGTAAATCAAAGAGTATTAGAAATATGTGATAAATATGAAATATTCGCTTTTGATCCTACCATAATGAGAGGATTATTAAGATATGTAGTTGTTAGAGAATCTAATTTCAATGAAGATCTTCAAGTTACTTTAGTTATTACAATATACAACAAAGCTCTAAAAGAAGCGGTAAAGAGGTTGAAATTCCGTTTGGATAAACCGTATCTGTATTAAGACCTTCAGGTTCCAAAAAGATTTGATGGCTATCACGGTCGCCAAATTTAACAATTTTATCTTCAACAGACGGACAATACCGGGGGCCCACT
>JAFLJX010000169.1 GCA_022712785.1 Mycoplasmatota bacterium
AAAGGTGAAGCTGATTATTTAAACTGTCCAATGACAAAAGAACAATATGATGTTTGGTATAAAGAACTAATTAACGCTGAAGCAGTTAAAGTAAAAGACTTTGAACTTAAAGTTTTTGAAGGCTGTATGCCTTTTGAAGAGATTGCGAGACGTGGTTATAAAACACTTCTATTTGGACCAATGAAACCAGTAGGGCTTAGGACTGAAGACGGCAATACACCATACGCTGTTGTTCAACTTAGACAAGATAATAAAGAAGGAACATTATATAATATAGTAGGATTCCAAACACATTTAACATTTGGAGAACAAAAAAGAATTATTAGAATGATTCCAGGGTTAGATAAAGCAAGTATTGTAAGATATGGAGTAATGCATAGAAATACATTCATTAACTCTCCAAAACTGTTAACTAGAAACTACCAGTTAAAAGATAACGAAAACATCTATTTTGGTGGACAAATCACAGGGGTTGAAGGATATGTTGAAAGCGCAGGTAGCGGATTACTTGCCGCAATTAGTTTATCAAGACAACTAGAAAACAAAGAAGAAATAATATTCCCTGAAACAACTATTATAGGTAGTGAGTCTAATTATGTAGCTAATGCTTCTATTTCTGATTTTCAACCTATGAATGCTAATTACGGAATACTAGAGAAACTAGATTTTAAACATAAGAAAAAAGAGAGAAAAGGATTCTATAAAGATCGTTCTATAGCTAAAATGGAAGATATAATTAAAGAATTAAACAAATAGTAAAGAGGGTGTTAGATTATGAGCAATATTGAAGTTATTAGTATTTTTAAAACATATATTGAAGATGAAAGAAGTTATAGTAAAAATACTTCTATATCTTACATAGATGATATTTACTCATTAATCCATTTCCTAGATAGAGAAGAGTTTGGAGATTTAGAAACTGTTTCCACAAGAATTGCTAGATTTTACACAGCTTCACTCCATGAAAAATATACTCCAAAGTCAATTGCTAGGAAAATATCTAGTCTTAGAAGCTTATATAGTTTCCTCGCGAGAGAAGAACTAATTAAAGAAAACCCCTTTTTAAACGTAGAATTACCAAAACAAGAGAAAAAGCTTCCAAAATTCATCTATCCATCTGAGATAGAAAATTTATTTGATTCTATAAACACTACGAAACCTCTTGGTAAAAGAGACAAGTTAATACTAGAATTACTATACGGTACAGGTGTTAGAGTAAGTGAATTATGCAACATAAAGATAAAAGACATTGATTTTTATCAAGATTTAATTTTAATTCACGGGAAAGGCTCAAAAGATAGATACGTACCCATCCATAAATCGCTTTCTAAGCAATTAAAGGATTATGTCCTAACAACTAGGAATGAATTCCTAAAAAGAAGTCAGAATCAAGGAAATGACACTGTATTGCTTAATTTCAAAGGGACTTCCTTAACTACAAGAGGAGTTAGATTAGTTATTAAAAGAATAATTGATAATAGTGAAGAAACTTTTAGTTTATCTCCACATAAGTTAAGACATTCATTCGCAACTCATTTACTTGATAATGGAGCTGATTTAAGAAGTGTTCAAGAATTGCTTGGGCATTCTAGTTTATCAAGTACTCAAATATATACTAATGTTACTAAAGAGAAGTTAAAAAGTTCATATATGAATGCTCATCCTAGGGCTAAAAGAATAAAAACGAAAAAATAAAAACACAATTTTTAACATGTGTTTTTTATTTTAACAATATGGTATAATTGATACATGTTTAAAATACTAAAAAGAAAGTAGATAATTATATGAAGATAACTAAAAAAGTATTTCTTGATTTAACAATATTTATGATTGGGTTTGGGTTAGTAGTTGGGATTATCTTTCCAATATTTGTAATTATTATTGGAGTTCCTAAAGTATATATTAACGGATTGTTTGTTACTTCAAGTATTATGGCAGGTATAATAGTAGGAATAGTTAATGTTGTTCTAGCTAGAGTAGTTGTAGGGAAAAAACTAAATAGATTATTAAAAAGTATGAAACATATTAATGAAAATTTGGATAACTATGATGAAATTGATGAAGAAGCTTGTTTTAACCAATGTCTTATTCCAATTGACAGTGAAGATGTTATTGGTGAAACATCAGAGTCATTCAATAAGCTTGTTAAATCATTCATATCAAAATTAAATGAATCAAATTCAGTTAGAAAATTCACAGAAATTTTCACTAATGAACTTGATTTAGATAGATTAAGTGAGAAGGCAATACATCATTTAATTGAACATACTGGTTCTAAAGCTGGAATGATTATTATCGATAAAGGTGGACTTCTTGAAGTGGCTTATAGTCATTTAATAAAAGACCCTGAGAAGATGATTGATTTAGAGATTATACATAAAGCTTTTAGTAAAAATCAAAGAACTTCTTTTGAGTTCCAAAAAGAAATTAAAATTGAAGCTGGTTTCATTGATTTTTCACCTCGTACATTGCTTATTGAACCAGTTAGTTATAAAAAGCAAGTTATTGCTTTAGTTCTTTTAGCTTCAACGAGTTATTTTGAAAAGGATATTCTTGATACAATTGATAACTATACTCATGGGTTAGCTCTTGGGTTAAACAATGCAATAATTCATGATAGATTAGAACAATTGTCAATATTAGACCCACTTACAAAAACGTATAACAGAAGATTTGGTATGGAAAGATTAAAAGAAGAATTTAGTAGATCTGTTAGAACAAATACACCTATGGGGGTATTAATGTTAGATTTAGATCATTTTAAAAATGTTAACGACACGTATGGTCATACTGTTGGAGATAAAGTATTATCCAATTTTGCGACTTTAGTTAAGACTTTCATAAGAAAAGAAGATACATTAATTAGATATGGAGGAGAAGAGTTTTTAATCGTTCTTCCAGGTGCAAACATAGCTGCGATAGAAATTATTGGAGAGAAAATTAGGAGAGTTATTGAAGAAACTTTTGTTAAATATGCCAAACAAGAAGTTAAAGTTACTGTATCTATTGGTGGTAGTAGTTTTCCTGAACTTATTTGTGATAGTTACGAACAATTAGTAGAAAGTGCAGATAAGCATTTATATGAAGCAAAAGATACAGGAAGAAATAAAGTGGTTTCAAGATAGCTAAAGAAATATGAGGAGGTTAAATAATGAAAATACTTAAAAGATTGATTAGTATAGTGTTAATAACAATTATTATATTTGCCGTTATATTTGCCCTACCTAAGCCAAAATATAATGAAACTAATATTTGGCTTAAAGATAGTAATAATGGTTTACCATTAGTCATGGCCCACGCAGGTGGTAAAGGAATCTATCCAGGAAATACTTTAAGTGCATTTGAATATAGTTATAATTTAGGTGTTGATGTACTAGAGATGGATGTTCAAATGACTTCTGATAAAGTCCTTGTCTTAAGACATGGAGAGAATGACACAGGTAATATACGCTCTATGAGTAATTGTGATACAGTAATTTGGGATGAAACATATGATTATCTTTATAACAACTGTAATTTTGGATATAACTTTACTGATCAAGATAATAACTACTCATATAGAGATTTAACAAAAGAAGAGTGGATAGAAGAAAAAGTATATCTAACTACTCTTGAAGAATTATTTGTTTTATATGGAAATTCTATTTTATATAACATAGAAGTTAAGGCTGATGCGGATGCATGGAGATTTGAAACTGTTGATGAGTTATATGAATTAATAGAAAAATACGATTTGTTTGATAATGTACTTTCAGCTACATCCTTTAGTGATATAAGTGTTTATATTAATGAAACTTATCCAAAAATGTATTTATCAGCTTCACATGCTGAAGTTGAATCATTAGTAATTAAAACATATACATTATCTTCAGTTTTTTATAAACCTGATGGATATTCTTCATTACAAATACCTACATCATTTGGTGTTCCTGTAATTAAAGAACTTAACTTAGCAACTAAACTACTTATAAATACAGCTCATAGGCATAATATGGCTGTGCATTACTGGACAATAAACGATGAAGAAACAATGAGAAAATTAATTGAGTTAGGATGTGATGGGATAATCACTGATTACCCAGAGTTACTTATTGAAATATTGAAAGAGTATTAAAGAGGATAGTAAATGCAAAAACAGCACATTGCCACAATGTGTTGTTTTTATTGGCAATATGTTATAATTATTTCTATAGATTATATGATTATTAAAATAGAAAGATATAAGGTAGATTATATGAATTGGACAAAAAAACAAGCAAGAGAATTTCTTGTGAATTATCATATGATAAATTCAAGTAATCTTTATACGATTAAAGATGTATTTAACCGTATAAAGTCTATCCAATACGATCCGTTAAATGTTGTAGGTACAAACCCTGAACTTGTTTTACAATCAAGAGTACATAATTTTAAAAAGGAAATGCTATATGATGCATTATATAAAGAACGCTATCTAATTGATGGATGGGATAAACAAATGTGTATTTTCCGGACTAAAGAATTTCCACAATTTAAGAGAGTTAGAAAAGATATTAGTGAAAGCTCAAAAATTTCAGCTAGAAAATATCTAAACCTAGAGTTTGAAAATATTATTGATGATGTATTTGAGATAGTGAAAAAAAATGGGCCAATCAATTCAGCTAGTATCAAACTTGGTGAAACAAGAAAAAACACATGGGGAAGCACAAAAGCTTCTTCAGTTGCTTTAAGTTATCTATCTCATAATG
>JAFLJX010000170.1 GCA_022712785.1 Mycoplasmatota bacterium
AAGGGGGAATATAATATGTTCTCAATTATATTTTCATTAATAGCAGTAGCTGCTATTTTCGTAGGATTAAGTGTTATTCAAACAGGTGAAGGAATTAGATTTAGAGTTAGAAAAAGAAGCTTTTTTGCATTCTTTGCATTATTACTTATAGTACCTAGCTTTTTTGCACAAGTAAATGCAAATGAAGTTGGAATCGTGTATGATCCACTAAATGGAGGGCTTCAAGACACAGCTCTTGGTGAAGGGTTGCACATAGTAACACCATTTCAACAAGTTAACATGATATCAACAAAATTAAGAGAAGATTCATTTACTGTATCTGCTCAAACAGGTAAAATAATTCAAGTTGTTGACGGAGTCACAGAAGAAACAGGTGGTGGACAGTTTGCAAATTATCAAGTTACTTTACAATATAGAATAGAAGTTGCAAATGCTCAAACTTTTTATAGAAACTTTGGTGGAGATTCTGTTTCTAAGTCTACTATAGAAGCGAGAATTAGAGAGTCACTTCAAGAAAACAGTGTTGAATTTGATATATTTTCAATCCTAAAAGGTGGATTGAATGACGTACGTTTATCAACAGAAAATGCTTTAAAAGTATCTTTATTTGAATTAGGAATTACAGTAGAATCATTTATTATATTAGATGTTGACGCTGGAGTTGTAATTGAAGCAGTAGTTGAAGCTGAAGCAACAGCAGCTAAACAAAAAGAAATTGCTTTAAAAGATCAAGAGGCAGAATTAATTAGATTTGATACAATAAAACTAACAACAACAATCCAAGCTGAAACAGTAGTAATTGAAGCAACTGCACAAGCTGAATCTGAAAGAATTCTATATAGTGTTACTGCAAATGCAATATACACAATGTATGAAGAACAATTTATGGATGATGGAGTCCTTGATGTAGTAGGAAAAAATGATTTTGAAATTAATGGGATTGGTGGATATTTAACAATTTCCGAAATATCTGACGTAGTTCTTACTCAATTATACTATGATAAATGGGATGGAATATTACCTGAAATCTTAGCTGGTGACGGAGTAGATATTTTATTAACACCTAATGATTAAAACACTTTTAATTAAGTAATGTTATTAAGTTAAGAAAAAAAAGACATTTCCTATGGAATGTCTTTTTCATTTAGTACTTGATACTATCTAAGTTGTTTCTTAAAATAGTTGCTGAATTTTTAAGTTTATTCGTTTCATCAGCATTTAATGGAAGTTTAACAATATGATGAACACCTTTTCTATTTATAACAGCAGGTAATCCAATGTAAACATCTTTTTCACAATTATACTCTCCTGTATTTAATACAGATACAGGCATTATGCTGTTCTCGTTATTAAAAATAGCTTTTGTTATTCTAACCAGACTCATTCCAACACCCCAATAAGTCGCTTTTTTTCTTTTAATTATTTCATATGCAGCATCACGTACTTTAACATATATTTTATCTAAATCATTAAAACTGATTTCATCCATATCATTAAGTACATCGTTAATTGATTTAGCACCTATATTAGCACTAGACCAACAAACAAACTCACTATCTCCATGTTCCCCTAAAATATACGCGTGTACATTTCTAGTATCAATTTTAACTATGTTTGATATCTCATATCTTAATCTAGCAGTATCTAAGATTGTACCGCTACCAATTACTCTTGATTTATCCAGTCCTGATTCTTTCCATGCTACATAAGCAAGAACATCTACTGGATTAGATGCAACAAGTAATATTCCATTAAACCCTGAGTTCATTATATCTTTAACAATACTTTTCACAATTCCTGCATTTCTACTAAGCAGATGAGTTCTTGTCTCACCATCTTTTTGATTTACACCAGCAGTTATTACAACTAAACCAGCATCTTTACAGTCAGAATAACTTCCAGCTTTTATATTCATTTTTCTTGGAGCAAATGCAAGACCGTGATTCAAGTCCATTGCTTCTCCTATAGCTTTTTCTTTATCTATATCAATTAGAACTAATTTTTCTACTGTTCCTTGGTTAACTAGAGCATAAGCATAACTCATACCCACAAACCCTGTTCCTACTATTACAACTTTACTATTTTGCATAAAATCACCTCTTTATTATTCTATCAAATTTTAACATTTTAATCTATGAATACACTCGCTAAACAAGCATATGGGGTAAGTAAGTGTTTTCATATTAAATTAACAAGTATAGAAGAATATTCACAAGATTTTCATAAAATTTTCATTAAATTACCATATCATTTGTGTATACTAAAGGTGTATCAAAAATCATTGATTTCCTTGAAGATACACGAATAGCAAAAAAGCCCTTCCCCTAAAGGGCTTTTTGTGTGTCTTTTTCTTGACTTATGACAGGTTGTCATATATTATAATGATGTGACAATGTGTCATAAGGAGGTAATAGTATGCCAAAAGATACATTTTTTAATTTAGATGAAAGTAAAAGAGAGAAAATAGTAAAAGCAGCAAAAGCTGAATTTTTAAATAATCCTTTAAGAAAAGCTAGAGTTTCAAACATAGTTACCGAAGCCAGCATTCCCAGAGGAAGTTTCTATCAATACTTTGAAGATTTAGATGATCTTTACTACTATATAGTAGAACAAGTTTTTGCGGAGATTTTTGATGCAGGATTCATGTATAGTGAGATGACAGATGATCTTTTTGAATTTGCAAAAATATCTTTTGATTTTGATTATCAAGGATTTAGAAAAGAATCAAGACATAAATACATGTCAAATGTATTTAGAAGCATTTCAGGAAATAGTGAATATCTTGAATTGTTTAATAAAAAAAGAACTAAATATATTGAAGATATATTAGATAGATTAGATTTATCTAATATTAAATTTAATACACGTGATGAACATATTAAGATGTATCAAATGATTCAAGAATTAAAAATATCGGTTATCAATAGAACAATGCAAAAAAACTTGTCAAAAGAAGAGGCTTATGGTGAATTCGAATGGTATTTAGATATTTTGAAGAATGGAATACTTAAGGAGGAATAACATGAAAAATTTAGGAAGATTATTAAAATATACAAAAAAGTATTACACGAACATTACATTATCAATTATTGCAATGTTGTTGCAAGTAGCATCAGGATTTATAATCCCTTTGTTAATGAAAAACATAATAGACAATGCAATACCTGAAAAGGATTATGATCAACTTATTATGACTACTTTATACATGGTTATAGTAGCTATCGTTGGACTTGGTTCTGGACTATTAAATAACTATAATTCACAAAAGATATCACAATTTGCTAGTGCAGATTTAAGATTAGATTTATTTAAGAAAATTCAATCTCTATCTTTTACTAACATTGATAAATTTAAAACAAGCAGATTGATTACATCTTCAACAAATGACATAGTAAGAATACAACAGTTTTATCAAATGTTGTTTAGAATAATTGTAAGGGCTCCTTTAATGATAGGGTTCGGATTGTACATGGCTATATCATTAAGCAAAGACTTATCTAACATATTCTATGTTTCAATACCTTTATTAATAATTGCGATAGTAGTTATTATGATAATTGCTTTTCCAAAGTTTTCTAAAGTACAAAAAACTGTTGATGGATTAAATAAAACAGTGTTAGAAACTGCGAATGCACCTAGAGTAATTAAGTCGTTTGTTTCAATTAAACATGAAAATGAAAAGTTTGAAGAAGCAAATGAATTATTCAGAAAAACAAATACATCAGCAGAAAAAGTAATGACATTTGCTGATCCAATTATAATGTTTATCTTTAATGCAAGTTTAGCAGGTATAATTTTTCTAGGTGCATATTTCCTAGATGGTGGAACATTCCCAACAGTAATGGCTGAAGGTGTTGTAAGACCTCAAATAGGTATACTAATTGCATTCAGTAATTTCAGTATGCAAATTTTATTTGGATTAATGATGTTTGCTATGATGATGATTTTCATCTCAAGAGCAAGCGTAAGTGCGAAAAGAATAATTGAAATTTTTGATGAAAAAGTTGATTTAGAAAATAATGAAAACCCAATCAAAGATTTTAATTTAACAGGAGCAATAGAATTTAAAAATGTTGAATTTAAATATGGCGACGATGGACTAAATGTTTTAGATAATATTAGTTTCAAGATCAACAGTGGAGAAACTGTTGGTATAATCGGATCTACCGGGAGTGGTAAAACTTCTTTAATTAGTCTAATTCCAAGGTTATATGATGTAACAAATGGTGAAATTAAATTAGATGGAATTAATGTAAAAGAGTTGGATTTAGAATCATTAAGATCACAAATAAGTGTTGTTACACAAACTGCAACTGTATTTAGTGGTTCTATTGGCACAAATATTATTCAAGGGAAAAATGACGCAAGTATTGATGAGTTTAAAAAAGCTGCAGAAAATGCAAATGCTTTAGAGTTTATTGAAGATTATGATGATTTCTTTAATCATGAGATTCAGCAAAAAGGTTCTAATTTAAGTGGTGGCCAGAAACAAAGATTATCATTGTCTAGAGCATTTATTAGAAAACCAAAAATATTGATTTTAGATGATTCAACAAGTGCAGTAGACGCAAAAAGTGAAGAATCTATTTTGAAAGCAATAAATGACTTATCAAGCACCATGACTACTTTGGTAATAAGTCAAAAGATCTCGACAATTAAGGATATGGATAAAATTATTGTTTTAGACACTTTAGGAAGAGTTGATGGATTTAATACTCATGAAGAGTTATTAAAAACAAGTAAAGTGTACCAAGAAATTGCACTTTCTCAAGTTGGTACAGGAGGTGACTTTGATGAGTAAGCAAAATACAAAAAAAATGAATCAACAACAAAATAGAGAAATACCAAAACGTGTTGATCCATATAAGGATTTTAATCACAAAGAATCTATATTAAATAAAGAGCAAGTTAAGAAAAGAAATGAAGCAACAAAAGATTATTCTAAAGAAATGAATAAAACTAATAGTGGACAAAGAGGCCCTGGTAGATCGATGTACCTTGGTGGTAAAGCAAAAAACACCAAAGGAACTGCATTAAGAATATGGAACTACTTAGGAAGATATAAGGCAGGTTTAATTGTAGTAATTATTGGTGTAATTATAACTAGTGCACTTAGTGCATTAATACCTTGGTTATTCGCAAAAGCCTTGGATGATTACATATGGGTATTTGACTATGAAGGCGCAGCATATATTGCTATATTACTAGTGTTCATAGCCCTGATTACAAGTTTTGTTAGATTTGTATCTAGATATACAATGGCTATAATTTCACAGAGAACTGTTAAAAAAATAAGAAAAGATGCATTTGATAAACTACAAAATTTATCAGTTAATTACTATGATACTAATCAACCAGGTGATATTGTTTCCAGAATCACAAATGATGTTGATCTAATTAGTAATTCATTATCAACATTCACAATTGAAATGTTTGGTTCTATTGTAACATTAGTAGTTTCATTGTTTATGATGTTTTATATTAACTGGGCACTAGCAGTAGTTGTTATCCTCTTTGTACCATTAATGATATTCTTTACTATGAAAGTATCAAAGGTTACAAGAAAAGGATTTGTAGCACAACAAAAACATTTAGGATCACTGAATAGTATAACTGAAGAAAGCATTTCAGGTTTAAAAGTCATAAAATTATATGGACAAGAATCTAATATAATTAGTGAATATGAATTAAAAAATAACGAGTTAAGAAAAGCTGGATTTAAAGCGCAGGTATGGGCTGGAATAATAATGCCAGTTATTAATTTTATGAATAACTTCATATATTTAATAATAGTATCTATAGGTGGCTTCCTTGCAATAGGAACTAGGGTTGCAATTACTGTTGGTGATATCTCAGCAATCACTATGTATGCTAGACAATTTATTCAACCAATCGCAAACTTAGCACAACTATTTAATTCACTTCAACAAGGACTTGCTGGAGCTGAAAGAGTATTTGCCTTGATTGATGAAGAAGATGAATATGCAAATGACGGTGAAATTGAAGTAGACAAGTTTAACGGATGTGTTAAATTTAGTAATGTTACATTCGGATATGAAAAAGATAAAATAGTGTTAAATGATATATCATTTGAAGCTCCAGCTGGAGAAACTGTAGCGATAGTTGGACCAACAGGGTCAGGTAAAACAACAATAATTAATCTTTTAAACCGTTTTTACGACATTAATAGTGGAAGTATTGAAATAGATAATAAAAACATTCAAACTTACAAAAAGGATAATTTAAGAAAGAAAATTGGAGTTGTATTACAAGATACTAGTTTATTTAGTGGTACTGTATATGAAAATATTGTATATGGAGATTTAACTGCATCTAAAGATCAAGTTATTGAAGCTGCTAAAATGGCTAACGCATATGATTTTATTATGAAACTTCCTCATGGATTTGGTAGTGAAGTATATGAAGGTGGACAAAACTTTAGTCAAGGAGAAAGACAGTTGGTTTCTATTGCTAGAACTATTCTATCTAATCCTAATATATTGATACTTGATGAAGCAACATCAAATGTAGATACTAGAACTGAATCTAAGATTCAAGAAAGTATGCTAACATTAATGAAAGGAAGAACTAGTTTCGTAATTGCTCATAGACTACAAACAATTAGAAATGCACATAAAATAATTGTAATTAAAGAAGGAGTATTAATCGAAAGTGGAACTCATAGCGAACTATTAGATCAAAAAGGATTTTATTACGATTTATATACAACTCAATTTAAGGATTTAGTAAATGATTTAGAAGGTTGATTTTTAGCCTTCTTTTTTTTGTATACTATCTATCGTAAAAAACACAATTATAGTATATAATGGATGTGGAGATGATATTATGAGAAGAAGATTTGGAGACAGAAAAGATGGATATAAATTAAGGAAAGCAGATCCTTT
>JAFLJX010000171.1 GCA_022712785.1 Mycoplasmatota bacterium
GGACCTAAAATACCTTCGTCATATAATTTATCATTTATTAGATTTGAATCTAATTCAGTTTTAATAGCTACATCTTTAAAGAATTCATGATCAAATACTTTTTCAAATTTTGGTAATTTTGTTACTTCATCAAACAAGTAATGAGTAGCATTATAACTATTCATTTGAACTTCAACTAGTCCTTTTTTACCCATGATTGCTAGGTAGATAGTAACTAGTAAAGCAATTAAACTTTGATTTGAACAAATATTTGAATTAGCTTTGTCACGTCTTATATGTTGTTCACGAGCTTGTAAAGTTAATACAAAAGCACGTTTACCTTCAGAATCTTTTGTAACTCCACAGATTCTACCAGGCATTTTACGCATTAGCTTTTTAGTAGTTGCTAAATAACCAATATAAGGTCCACCAAAATTTAATGGTATACCTAAAGATTGTCCATCACCTACTGCTATATCTACACCGTATTCTGCTGGACTTTTTAAAATACCTAGAGTTGCAGGATCATGATTCATAATGAATATTCCTTTTGTTTCATCAAGAATTTCTCTATATCCTGAATAATCTTCAATAATTCCATAATAATTAGGGTTTTGAACAATTATTCCTGCATATTCTTTTGAATTTTTTTCTCTAAAATCTTCAATATCTGTAATCCCATTATTTTCATTAACATATTCAACTTTAAGGTTTCTATAAAATGCGTAAGTTTCAATAACTTTAGTGATATTAGGATTTACAGTTTTTGATACTAAAATAGTATCTCTTTTACGAGCTGCAGTTGCCATAAACATAGCTTCAGCAGTCGCAGTTGATCCATCATACATAGATGCATTTGATACATCTAATCCTGTTAATTCACAAATCAAACTTTGATACTCAAAGATATATTGAAGTGTTCCTTGAGAAATCTCAGGTTGATAAGGTGTATATGCTGTTAAAAACTCTTGTCTTTCAATTAAATGTCTAATAACTGAAGGTGTATAGTGATCATATGCTCCTGCACCAACAAAAGGAATAAGTTCCTTATTTTTAGCTGCAAGTTCATTAAATCTTTTGTAGATTTCAAGTTCACTATGACTTTTAGGAAGATCTAAATCGAGTCCCATTAATTCTGAGGGGATCTCTGCGAATAAATCATCAATATTGTCTACTCCAATTACCTCTAACATTTCTTTTATATCTGCTTCTGTATGAGGTAAATATTTAAACATGTTGTTTCCTCCTATTCACAAATTTCTTTATATTGTTCTGCGTTTAATAAACTATCCAATTCTGATTTGTCACTTAATTCAACTTTAACTATCCAATTTTTAAATGAATCTTCATTCAATAATTCTGGTGCATCTTCAAGTTCTTCATTAACTTCTACAACTGAACCTGTTACAGGGCTTAAAATATCAGATGCAGCTTTTACAGATTCGATAGCTCCTAATTCTTCACCAGAAACTAAATCATCTTCTTCCTCAGGTAATTCAATAAAAACTATTTCTCCTAAACTATCTTGTGCATAATCTGTAATTCCTATAAATGCAAATCCGTCTTCTACTTTTACCCATTCGTGTGTATTAGTATAAAATAAACCTTCAATAATTTTACTCATCATTTTTTCCTCCTAATTTTCTTTATAACTTTTTGTATAGAATTTTTTATTTCTCGTAACTACTTTTTTCATTTTATTTCTTATTTGAACTTCTAATTCTGTACCTTTTTTATCGAATGGTCTATCAATCATAGCCATTGCGACTGTTTCACCTGTGCTAGGTGATTTATATCCAGTAGTAATATACCCTACTTTAGTACCATCTTTAAACACTTCATATCCATGTCTTAAAATACCTTTATCTAGTAATTTAAGTCCTACAATTCTTCTTGTGGTTCTTTCTGCTTTTTGTTTAACTAAAACATCTTTTCCAATAAAGTTTCCAGCGTCAAGTCTTACTGAAATTCCAGCAAGTCCTGCTTCAAGTGGAGTTATATCTTTACTAAGTTCATTTCCATAAAGTGGAAGTGAAACTTCAAAACGTAAAGTATCTCTACAACCAAGCCCTGCAGGAGATACATTATCTCCACCAGCTTCTAAGATTTCTTTCCAAATTTCTTTAATTTCTGCTTCATATCCATATATTTCAAATCCGTCTTCACCAGTATACCCTGTTCTTGAGACAAGAACATTTTTTCCGTTAATTAACATCATACTAAATGTGAAAAACTTCAAAGTGCTTAGATCATAATCAGTTAACTTTTGCAATATTTTTTCTGCTTGTGGACCTTGTAATGCAACTTCAGAAAGAATATCTGATTCATTTGTTAAAACACAATTAAAAACTTGTTGTTTCGTTGCCCATGCAAAATCTTTATCTGCATTTGATGCATTTACAACCATAATATAAAATTCATCATGAACTTTGTATACAAGTAAATCATCAACTACTCCACCAGTAGGGTAAAGCATCATTCCATATAATACTTGTCCATCAACCATAGCAGTAACATCATTTGTGAATATGTAGTCTACAAATTTTGTTGCTTCTTTTCCTTTGACATAAAACTCACCCATATGAGAAACATCAAAGATTCCTGCTTTTTCTCTTACATAGTTATGTTCTTCTGTAATTGATGTATAAATTAGAGGCATTAAGAATCCTCCGAAATCAACCATTTGTGCGCCCAGCGCAACATGTTCATCGTATAATACTGTCTTCTTCATTATCTCACTCTCCTTCAAATTGTTCTAAAGCATGATATGAACTTCTTACAAGAGGTCCACTTGCTACATATCTAAATCCTTTTTCTTTACCTTGAACTTTATATGATTCAAATGTTTCTAGTTCTATGTATTCTTTTACTGCAATATGTAAATTGGATGGTCTTAAGTATTGCCCTATTGTCATTATGTCACAATCAATTCCTCTTAAATCATCCATTAAACTTAAAACTTCATCTATTTTCTCGCCAATTCCTACCATTATACCTGATTTAGTAAGCATATTACGATTTATCTTTTTAACTGTTTTTAATAAATTTAAACTTCTATTATAGTCAGCGTTATCTCTAAAGCCTTTATATAATCTTTTAATAGTTTCTAAATT
This sequence comes from Mycoplasmatota bacterium, assembly GCA_022712785.1. GTDB lineage: Bacteria > Bacillota_I > Bacilli_A > Izemoplasmatales > Izemoplasmataceae > JAFGXW01. Next base: position 3,093 of record JAFLJX010000171.1, read on the forward strand.
ATGATTTATAACGTCAGGACCAGCATCAACAACTTTTTTCAAAGAATCATAATCACCCATAAAGTCAGGGATCAATACTTCAACTGTCATTTGTGGTCTTTCTTTTTTAAGTAAGTTTATACATTTAACAAACTGATCACTACCATAATCATCTAAATCATCTCGAGTTACTGATGTGATTACAACATGTTTTAAATCCATTAAATTGGCAGCTTTTAAAATGTTTGCTGGTTCACCGTTGTCAATTGGTTGAGGTTCAGCATGAGTAACATCACAAAAACTACAATTTCTAGTACAATGTATCCCTAAAATCATGAATGTTGCTGTTCTATTTGAAAAACATTCTAATTGATTAGGACAACTAGCTTCTTGACATACAGTATGTAAATTGTGTTGACTAAGTAAAGCTTTAATCTTTTTTGTTTCTTTATTTAAGTTAGCCATGTCTATTTTTAAATAGTCAGGTTTACTTATTCTTCTCTTAGCTGGTTTTTCAAAAAATATCTGTAGAAACTCTGTAGTTTTAAGTTTATAAAAATACTCTTTTACCTTAACTCTTTTAGCAACTTCTAAAAAAGAATCATAGTTGTATTTTATTCCAATAAAAGCGTTTTCAAAATCTTGTATTTTTTTGAGACTAAAATAGTCTCCATTTATCTTAATATCTTTAACAATATCATTCTTCAATTCTAGGAAAACCGTAAAGTTTCCAGCATCATATTTCTTTTTAATTTTCATACTATGTTTAGGGCTTTTTCCATAGTTCCATTCATCAGTATAAAACTTGTTCGAATACTCAACTATTTTTTTTGAATTTAGCGAAGATAGATCTATTCTTTTTGTAGCTATTTTATCAACTAAATAATCATAAAATTCTTCAATTGAAATATCTAGTTTTTCTCCAATATTACAAACTCTTGCTTTAACACTACTAACAGCATTACTTGAAAGCTTAGATTTATCAGGAGTTAAACTTCCAATAAGGTTATTAAAATTACTATTGAAAAGAATTGTTCCGTGAATCACCATTTTATCTTTATATATGTATTCTGCGTTTCCACTAAATTTTTTGCCATCTGATAAAATATCATTTCTTCCCGTAAACGAGGCGTTAACACCTAGTTCGTTAACTGAATTTACTATGTATTTAACATGTCCTTCAAAAATATTTTTATGATTCTTTTTACTTGTTATAAATGAAAACTGTAGGCATCCAGGATCAGTATAAACTGCTCCTCCTCCACTATTTCTTCTGACTATTTTTATGTCATTGTCTTTAATGTAATCTGAATCTATTTC
>JAFLJX010000172.1 GCA_022712785.1 Mycoplasmatota bacterium
CTTCTGATATGATATTTAAAGAAAATAATATCTTGGTTCCCTTAATGAACACTACTTTTACAATTGTAGAGTGGTATCAAATCGCAAAAGCCCAAAAAGAATTTGGTCTTTGCTTAATTGAGGAACAAGACGATTGGGATATAAAAATAGAAGATTTTAACGCTGATAATGATAAAGAAATTAAGGAAGTTTATCAAGAAGGCACAGTTAAGTTTGATGCTGGTTCACTTTTACCAAATGAAATTAACGCAATATTGAATACATTACCCTTAGATATGACTTTCGTTGATAGTAATGATAATGTAAAATACTTTACACAAGGTAAAGAACGAATATTTGATCGTCCTTTAACAATTATTGGTAGAGAAGTAAGTATGTGTCATCCACCTCAAAGTGTTCATATAGTAGAACAAATTGTAGAAGATTTAAGATCAGGTAAAAAAGATAATGAAGATTTTTGGATTAAAATGGGTCCAATGTTTGTTTATATAAGATATTTCGCAGTAAGAGGAAAAGATGGAGAGTTCCTTGGAACACTAGAAATAACACAAAATATTAAACCTATCCTTGAACTTGAAGGTGAAAAGCGTTTAATGAGTTAAAACATTAAAAAAGATCTGCACAAATGTGCAGATCTTTTCATTTTAAATTTTAGATTTTATTTTACTTCATCTTTACCTGGATTTAGTATTAAATTTAGCATTATACCAATTAGTGCGGCTAGACTCATACCAGTAAGTTCTGTATTGGCATTGACGGCTATTGTAGCGCCCCCTAATCCAATAACAAGCATTGCCCCAGCTATTACTAAGTTTTTCATATTTGAAAAATTGACTTTTTCTTTTACTAATACTTTTACACCATTTCCAGCAATTAACCCATAAAGAACTATTGTGATTCCCCCAATTACTCCTCCTGGAATACTTAAAATAAATGACTGAACATATCCTAAGAATCCTAAAGTAATCGCGAAAACTGCAGCTAGTCCGGTTACCCAAACAGATGCTACTTTGGTCATTGCTACAACTCCGGTATTTTCACCATAAGTCGTATTTGCAGGTCCGCCAATCGCAGCACTTATAAATGTAGCTACACCATCACCAAATAATGTTTTATCTAGTCCTGGATCCTTAATTAAATCTTTTCCTATTATTTCACCAAGAACTGTATGATTACCAATGTGCTCTGCTATAGTCACAAATGCAATTGGAGCAAATACTAATACAGCTGAAAAGTTAGCGCTATACGTTCCTATAAACTTAAAGTTTGGAACAGTAAAGAATGATGCATCACTAAACGAATCAAAATTAACTAAACCAAGTGGTATTGCGAGTAAGTATCCTGATACAATAGCCACTAAGAATGGAATAATTTTAAGTAGACCTTTTCCATATATACTAACGAGTACTACTACCGAGAATGTAAATCCTGCGACAAGTGGAGTGAAGTAATCAAATTCTTCACCTTCAATTGAAGCAAGTAATCCGGCATTTGAAATAGCAACCGGTGCAAGAACTAATCCTATAATTATAATCATAGGTCCAATTACAACAGGTGGTAATAGCTTTCTAAGCCAGTCACTTCCTACGAATTGAATTATTAATCCAACTACCACATATACTATACCTACCGTCATTAATCCAAAGTATGCAGCACTATAGTCTGCAACTCCATCAACAATATGAGTATTAGCTATTATTGCTGGTATAAACGCAAAACTACTACCTAAAAAAACAGGAGCTTTTGCTTTTGTGAAAGCTATATAGATTAATGTTCCGATACCACTAGCTACTAATGTAACCCCAACAGGTAATCCTGTAAGAATTGGTACTAGTACAGTTGCACCAAACATTGCAAATACATGTTGTAAACTCATGAACAGCCATGCTATCTTGCTTTTAGGCTTTTCATGTATATCTAATACCAAATCGTTATTCATGTGTAATCCTCCTAATTAGAAAAAAAGAGTGGGTAAAGTTAATTACCCACTACACTTTTTAATATTCAACCTTGTTCATTTTTGCATCCCATTCTTGGAATGGTCCTAAAGCATCGTTTCTATCAATTTTAACGATAGTAACTTGTTCTTTTGTTGCTTTACCTTCAATAACATCATAAATATATTGATCATCAAATCCAATGTCAGCAGCATCTTTTCTATTTGCTCCAAAATACAATGTTTTCATTTTAGCCCAGTGAATAGCACTAAAACACATTGGACATGGTTCACATGATGAATATATTTCACAATCAGATAAATCAAATCTTCCAAGCAGTTTAGTTGCTTTTCTAATTGCTACTATTTCAGCGTGTGCTGTTGGGTCGTTTGTTTTTATTACTTCGTTATGTCCAATAGCGATAATCTTTCCGTCTTTTACTATAGCAGCTCCAAATGGTCCACCATCATCAGATCTCATACCTTTGTAAGCCTCATCTACAGCTTGTTTCATAAACTCATTCATAAAATAACCTCCCTTTGATTCATTTTTCTATTACAAAATTTCTTGATTTAATTTTTATTTTTTTAGATTATTTAAATACATAGTAGGTATAACAGCATACATTGCAGCTGCTTTAACTAATTCACTTTTAAAAGTTACTTCATTTGGTGCATGAGCTTGATCTTCATGTCCTGGACCAAATCCAATACATGGAATACCATATCTACCCATTATAGAAACACCATTAGTACTAAATGTCCATTTATCAACTACTGCTTTTTCTTCGAATAGTCCTTCAAATGCATTTACTGTACTTTGAGTTACTACATGATCTTCTTCTAAAACCCAAGTAGGGAAATAAGATTTTGTAGGATAAACTAGTCCAGTGTAAGCAGGTCTTGCATAATCATACATTTCTACAATTGCACCACTAGCTTTTACTGAAGGAAGTTGTCTGATTTCTTCTAAAGCAGATTCAAAAGTTTCTCCATCAGTTAGACGGCGGTCAATCGAAACTGAACATCCGTCAGCTACAGCACAACGTGATGGTGAACTAAAGAATACTTCACTTACAGTTAATGTTCCTTTACCTAAGAAATCATTATCTAATAGTCTATGATTTAATTGTTCTAATTCTAATAAGATTGGAGCCATTTTAAATATTGCATTGTCTCCTCTTTCTGGTGCACTACCATGACAACTTATACCATGAGTAGTTACTTTAATTTCCATTCTACCTCTATGCCCACGGTAAATTTGGCACGAAGTTGGTTCAGTAATTACAACAAATTCAGGTTTAATTTTGCTTTCTTCAACAATATATTGCCAGCATAAACCGTCACAATCTTCTTCTTGAACTGTTCCAGTAACTAGTAATGTATAATCACCTTCAAGACCTAAGTCTTTAATGATTTTACCAGCATAAACCATAGAAGCCATTCCACCTTCTTGATCACTACCACCACGTCCACCAATTTGTTCATCATCTTCAAAACCTAGGTATGGATCAAATTCCCAGTTGTCCATATTCCCAACACCTACAGTATCGATATGTGCATCCATTGCAATTAAATGTTTACCATGTCCCATGTAACCTAGAACATTACCTTGAGGGTCTATTTCAACTTTATCAAACCCTACTTTTAACATCTCTTCTTTAATTCTTAGAACTACTTTTTCTTCGTCACATGATTCACTTGGAATAGCAATCATATCTCTTAAGAACTTAGTAATATCTGGTTTGTATGATTCAGCTAATTCTAAAACTTTTTTAAAATCTACATTCTTCATTTAATTCACCTCGTTAGTTTTCTTACTACCGTTTTCCAGATAGTAGATTAGATCATCTAAGTTGGGTTTTAGTAGAACAGGTTTCCCGACTGTTTTTAAAGCGTTTTTGGTATCCTTTAGTCCATTACCTGTGATGATGACAGTTACAGACTCCATTTTAGTGATAATACCTTGATTCATGGCATTAATAACTCCAGCCATTCCGGCAACACCGGCTGGCTCCCCAAAAACTCCTTCATTTTTACCTAATAAACTCATTGCTTCTAGTATCTCTTCATCACTTACTGTGATCCAAACACCAGATGATTCT
>JAFLJX010000173.1 GCA_022712785.1 Mycoplasmatota bacterium
AATAGTGATTGTAGCTGTTAAAGTAATAACAGCATTATCTTCACCAACAGCAGGTCTAGTAACTACACCAGCATCCGTTAATACTGCTGTGTCACTTGAAGCCCAAGTAACAACAGAAGAATGTAATCCACCACTAGGTAAAGTTAAATTTTGAGTAACTTCGTTTAAGTCAGTTAATAATAAAGCAGTTGTAGCTTCTGCAACTAAATCAGCATCTGTTGGTCCGGCAGGTGTATCATCTTTACATCCGGCAACTGCGAATACTAATGTTAATGCAGTTAATAAAGTAAATAGTTTTTTCATTTTTTTCCTCCATTTTTTATTAATCAATGAAACTTACACCATCAAGAGTCGATAATTCTAATTGATACGTAGATGTATAACGACTTAGGGGAGCAATGACATTGATTTTATTACCAATAACAAACACATTATTGATTGTGGTTTCCGAAACACCACTTTGAATATGCAAATCTATACTATTTCCAAGTGAATCCTCACATGAAATAGTGTGGTCGCCAGTATTGTTACTTGTAAATCTACTGGTAACTGTTAGTCCTTCGATTTCTACGAACGACCCTAAATCTAATATTGTTAAGTTTTTTAATTCTTTTGTTGTTGGTAATACTTCGTTATCTTCAGATATTATTTCAATATTTGATCTGACAAAACCAACTAACTGTAAAGAACCTGTTTCAGCATCTGGATGATATGTTAAAGTTAATGATTCAATTAATACTTCGTTTCCAACAACTAGTTTAGTCGTTCTTTCATAACCTATATAAACATAAATTCCAAATCCATCTTTTTCTATATATGGGTGTCCATTTATTGAACTAGTTACAATTCCTTGTATAACTACTTTGTTTCCAATGTAATCAGTTTGATTTGTTACAAGTTCCTCAATAGTTACTTGAGACCCTTCTAAACTATAATCATAACCAGGATCATCTTCTCCCCATACACGTCGCTTAGTAGGTTGAGTTTTAAACTCTGCAGCATAGATTGTTTGTTCATATCTTAATCCTGCAGCACCCTTAGCAACACTATAAGCCTGTTCAATTAATTCTAAATTTAATAATCTACCATCATACCATACCCACGCTAAATATCTTCCGTTTCCGTCAGTGTATTCACCATTAGATTCTAATACAATTGATGAGGCATTTGTAAGCTTATCACAAGTAAATGCACTTGCACTCTTACCCCATGGATCAAATCTATATGTTGATTCTGGAGTGTCTATTCCTAAAAATCTTACAGGAAATGAGTCTCCTCCAGTTGAAAACCTTGCAGTATCTCCATCCGTACAACTAACTAAAGTAACTTCTCCAACACCATCAGTAAGAAAGTCTTTTCCAGTATAGTCTACATCCATTACAAGTTCATCTGTGTAACTTGTATTAAGTGTAGTATCTACTTCTTTAGGTGTTTCATCTACTTCTTCTTTACAACTTGTTAGAGTGAATGATAAAGTTAAAACCAGTAATAACATTAAAACTTTTTTCAATTTAATCAAATCCTATCTGTTTACCATACTAATTGGTCTATCATATTTTGAATAGCTTCTGCTACACTTCTTGTTTTAGCAAAAATTGATTCTAAAGCTAATCCTGCTTCATCACGAACATCCGAAGAAGTTACACGATTTGCAAATGCTGAATCATATTGGAATAAATCTACTTGAGAATAAGCTGCATTAGCAGTCATTGATTCATAAACATAGTCAGGATCAGGATTATTTAAGAATGTTTGGAATAAATCACTGTCATATGCAGAGTATCTAACTGGTAAATATCCAGTGTCGATAGCCCATTGTGCAGTCGCTTCAACACTTGTTAAATGTTTGATTAACAACCAAGATGCAAGTCTTTCTGCATCTGATGTATCTGACATGATTGCAACATTTGGTCCTTGTTGCATTACTGAACCTGCTCCACCTTCATGTTGAGGTATTGGAAGAATTCCTAATTCAAATTCTCCAAATTTCCCTTCATTTCCAGGAAGTGGTACATTATATGCAATACCTGCAGTAGATCCAACAGTCATACAAACATCACCTTTGAGGAAGTTTGCAGAACCATAATCAGCGTCCCATGCAAGTGGTAAAGATAATGTATTTGAATCAAATAAACCACTTATATAATTTAACATTGTTAATGTGTTTGGATTGTCTATTAGTACTTCTCCTTCAATATTAGTATAACCTGCACCCCATTGACGGCTTGCAGTAATAAATAAGTTTGCACTTGAATCGTAGTTGATTAGGTATTCACATTGATTTGCTCCATCGCCAACAAGAACATCATTGTAACTATCTAACTCTTCCCAAGTTACAGGTCTATCTGTAGGTAATGTAATACCGTTTGCATCAAACACAGTTTTATTATAAACCATCATTTCTGTTGATTTAGAATAAGGCATAGAGTACATTTTACCATCAGAATATTGTTGATTTTCTTCAACATATGAATCGATAAAATCAGTTAAGTCTACTCCCCAAGTATCACTTTCAACAAATGAATCTAATGGAATTATTGCACGCCCATTTAAATATTCAGCAAAGTGATCTGGATACCCAACAAGTAAGTCAGGAGTATTTCCTGCACTAATTGAAGATATTGTTTTACTTTTTAAGTCTCCATAAGATCCTTGAGAAATTGATTCTACAGTAACGTTTGGATACATCTCTTCAAATTCTGCGATTAATCTATCCAGTAAAGCAGCTTTATTTTGACCATAAACATGCCAGAAAGTAACACTGATTTCTTCATCTGGCAACTCATCTAAAACGATAACATCTTTTGTTACAACATCGTCACTTGATCCATAACATCCGCCAAGTACAAAAATTAACGAAATTGATAAAATTAGAACTAAAAACTTTTTCATATTAATCCTCCTATAGTTTAATATAATTTGATTTATTTTTTTAACCTTTAATTCCACTTCTTGAAACTCCACGCATAATATATTTTTTAAGTAAGAAGAACACAGCAAGTAATGGTGCAGTTACGATTAATGCAGCTGCCATTTGTTCATTAAAGATAACTTGTCCACTTAACTCATTATACGCTGTTCTTAGACCATTAGTAACTAACCTGAAGTTTTCATTGTCAGTAACTAAGTTTGGCCAAATATAAGCATTCCATGTTCCCATAGCGTTTAAAATTGTAATTGTAATAATTGTTGGTTTTGCTATCGGAACCATTATTCTCCATAAATATTTAAAGTCTGATGTTCCATCAACTTTAGCAGCATAGTAAAGTTCATCTGGAATCTGTCTAAATGATTGTCTTAAAAAGAATATGTAGAAAATACTTGTCATAAATGGGAATGATAATGCTTTTAGAGCATCACCGTATGTTTGAGATATATTATTAGATCCTAACCAACCTAAATCTGAAACTGTGATGAAATTTGTAATAACGAATATTTCACCAGGAATCATCATTGTCGATAATAGAACAAAGAATAAAGTATCTCTTCCCTTAAAGTTCAATCTTGAAAATGCGAATGCAGCAAATATTGTTGTAAATATTGTTCCTATTGTTGATAAAGTAGAAACAATTACTGTATTTTTCATAAATGTTATATATGGTGCTGCTTTCATAGCGTTTGAAAAGTTGTCCAAATTCCATCTATCAAATGGTAAGAATAGAATTGGTGGTGTAACAGTTAAATCTTGGAAACTTTTTAAAGATGTTATAATCATCCAATAAAATGGAATAATAATTATTATTGCAAAAAATACTAAAAATAAATATGTTATAGTTTTACGAATTACTCTTGATCTTATCGACTTTTCTGGGTTTACTTGTAATTTATTTTCCATAATACACCTCGTTAGTAATGAACTCTCTTTTTACTTACCTTCATTTGCACTAATGTAAATGCAAGTATGATAAGGAAAAGGATTATTGCTGCTGCAGCAGCTTCGCTCATAGCTCCAATACTTCCAGAGTGTCCAAGCGCATCATAAACTAACGCAACAAATGTTATCATTGATTTTTCACGTCCTGCTGGTCCTAGCCTAGTCCCAAACATCCCAATAACAGTCGAATAAGCTTTAAATGCTCCAATAAATGATGTAATAACAATATACATAATCATTGGCGAAAGAAGAGGTACTGTAATTCTACTAAACACTCTTTTTCTAGGTGTTGCATCAACTCTAGCAGCATCATAGTATTGTTTATCAATACTTTGAAGTCCACTTAAGAAAATCATTATTTTAAATGCTAATCCTCCCCATATTGTATAAACCAATAATGAGAACATAGCGTTACCCCAAGAAGCTCCGGTACCAACCCAGTTAATTGGATTAATTCCTATCCAATCTAACATTGTATTGATTAAACCATATTCTTGATGGAATATGAATGCGAAAGCCATACCTACAGCAATTGCGTTTGTTACATAAGGTAAAAAGTAAATAGTCTGAAAGAACCCTTGGAATTTTTTAACAGAGTTCAGTAATACAGATATAACTAACGCCACCATTACCGAAATAGGTACTGAGACAAAAACAATAAAGAAAGTATTTACCATAGCCTGTTTAAAATCAGGACTATTTAATACAATTTTAAAGTTCCCAAATAAAGTATATCCTTCAGCTGTTCTTAAAAGAAAGTTAAAATCTTTTAGGAACGCTAAATTAAATGCATTAAATAGTGGATAAAATGTAAATACAACTAATAATAATAATGCCGGTGATAGATAAAGCCAAGCCTTTAGATTATTCTTATTTTCTAACATTTAAGTAATTTTTTCTCCTGTTTCTTTATTAAACAGGAATAACTTATTTGGCTTGATAGTAAATTTAATTTTATCACCTGGTTTTACTTTGTTTGAAGAATCAACAATAACTCTAGATGATCTTTCAGTATCTTGAATATCATTAATTATTAAAGTTGTATCTCTACCGATGGTTTCAACCATATTAACTTCTAATTCAAAATCAGCAGTTTTAGAGATTTTAAATCCTTCAGGTCTAATTCCAATTACAACTTCTTGATCTGGAGCTTTTGTTTTACCAATAATTGAACCATTTAATTCAATTTCACCTTTAATGATTTTACCCTTATAAATATTAATTGGTGGAGTACCTAAGAATTTAGCAACAAACAGATTGTCTGGTACATCATAAACTTCTTGTGGTTCACCAACTTGCATTTTAAGTCCTGATTCCATTAATACTATTTCATCACTAATACTCATTGCTTCTTCTTGATCATGAGTTACAAAGATAGTAGTGATTCCAGTTTCTATCTGTATACGTTTAATTTCTTCACGAGTTTGAAGTCTTAGTCTAGCATCTAAATTACTTAATGGCTCATCTAATAATAAAACTCTAGGTTTCTTAACAAGTGCACGAGCAATAGCAACACGTTGCTGTTGCCCTCCTGATAATTGTTTAGGTTTACGTTCCATTAATTCTCCTATACCAACTAAATCAGCCATTTCTTGAGCTCTTATAATAGCTTCAGCTTTAGGTACTTTTAAGTTCTCTAACGGGAACATAATATTTTGTTTTACAGTCATATGAGGATATAGTGCATAGTTTTGGAAAACTAACCCAATACCTCTATCTTCAGGTGCCATTTCAGTAACGTCTTCATCTCCGAAGAAGATTTTTCCGTTGTTTGGCTTTAATAGTCCCGCAATCATGTATAAAGTTGTAGATTTCCCACAACCACTTGGTCCCAATAAACCGATTAATTTTCCTGAAGGAATTGTAATGTCGAAATCTTTTACTGCTACAGTTTCCGTCTTATCCTTGGCTTGGAAAATTTTTGTAAGTCCTTGTAATTTAATTTCCATTTTATCTCCCCTATATTTTTATCATTTTAACACTCTATTATACTACATAATCAAGTTATATTTAAATATTTTTTTATAAATTTTTATTTATTTATAATTTATGTAAGCAGTTACAAATAAGTAATAAAAAAAGACGATTAAATCGTCTCTTTTTATTAACCAATAAGGCTGTCGAAGACACCTGAGTTATATAAAACCCAAAGTCCCCCAATAATAACAACAACTATTATTAATTTTGATAATTTTTTAGTTAATTCAAATACTCCAAGAACAGCCACTATTGCAGTTAGTATTCCGGCAACTAATTTTTCAATATAACTAAGTCCTAGTAAAAAGTTATATCCTTCAGTTAAATAACCGTCTAAATCAAGAAATCCCTCAATTGCTTCTATTATAGTATCAAACATGTAAACCACCTCTTTTATTAATTCTATTTACATTATACCAAAAAACTTGTGTAAATATTATGAATTTTCAAATTTATATTTTCCTTCTACCTTCTAGTGCTTTAAAAATAGTAACTTCATCTGCATATTCAATGTTTCCACCAGCTGGAATACCGTGTGCTATTCTAGTAACTAAAATATTAGTTTCATTCAACAACCTACCAATGTATTGAGCTGTAGTTTCTCCTTCGTTACTCAAGTTTGTAGCTAAAATCACTTCTTCCAATCTTTCATCTTTTAGTCTTTCAAGTAGTCCTTTAATATTTATATCTTCAGGACCGATACCATCACTTGGTGAAATAGCACCATTTAAAACATGATAAAGACCGTGATACTTATTTGTTTTTTCCATAACAATTATATCTTTAGCTTCTTCAACCACAATAATTTTGCTTTTATCTCTTGAATCATCCTTACATATATAACAAGGATCAGTATCTGTGATATTACCACAAATAGGACATTGGAAAATATCCTCTTTAATTCTTATAAAAGCATCAACTATTTCATCAATAGTTTCAGCACTAAATTTATTAACTGTATATAAAGCGTATCTTTCTGCAGTTTTTTTACC
>JAFLJX010000174.1 GCA_022712785.1 Mycoplasmatota bacterium
TACTAGCTAGTTCAATCCAGTTACTAACAGAGTCTATTAATTTATCATCAAGTTCTGAGACTGAATCAATTATCGTAATACTTTTAACAAGTTCTGGATACATTGATGCAAACTTCATTGCGACTTCCCCACCATATGAAGTACCAACTAAGTGAATGTTTTCCTCATTCAAGAAAGTTATCAATTCTAATAAATCAATTGAATGCTCCCTAAACGAATACTCACCATCAATTTTATCAGAAAGTAATTGCCCGATAAAATCATGCATAACCACTTTATATCCTTCTTTTTCTAAAACTCTAGTTTGATCTCTCCAACTACTGGTTGATGCCATAACCCCATTCAAAAAAAATACAGTCCCTTTGAAGTTTTTTTCTCCAACTACTTCGTAATATAACTTTTTACCTTTTTTTAAATTGTAAATCATATTAACACTCCTATCCAACTTATAGTTACTTTATCAATAAAAATTCTGAATTATTGTTTAACTCAATTTTATTAGTTTTAAAAATACAATATTTTATTTATCTAAATGTAGTTTCCAAAAAATGTGGTAACTCAGTATTAGAACTGACAAAGTTAACAAACGACCCTTTTATTATATCATAAATATTATAAATAAAAGGGGTTTAATCAATAAATTATAGTTTTACTTGCTTTTTATTATGGCAAAGTTATAATAAACATGAACACATATTCATAAAGTGAACAAACGTTCATGTACGAACAATATTTTTACTTCTAAGTATTGTTATAATAAGAATATAAACGGCTTTGTTTACATCTATATGTGTACACCCTAATAATTAGGATTTAATTCATATTTCCTGAGATATCCTGGATTATATCAAGTATATCTAGATTCTGGAAATATACTTACTAAAATATCGATAAGTATTTATTCGATTAATGGAGGACTAAAATGTTTTTAACTAAAGAAGAAGAATTATTGCATAAACTATTCGAAGAATTTTCAATAAAAGAAGTAAAACCTCTCGCAAAAGAAATTGATGAATTAGAGCGTTTCCCTGAAGAAACAGTTGAGAAAATGAAAAAAATAGGAATGCTTGGAATACCTTTTAGCAAGGAACTTAATGGATGCGGAGCTAGCTATGTTTCTTATATAGACGCAGTAATGACTCTATCTAAGTATTGTGCTACTACTGGTGTTGTCTTAAGTGCACATACGTCACTATGTGCAGCTCCAATAGAAAAATATGGTACTAAAGAACAAAAAGAAAAATATCTATTGAAGTTAAATAATGGAACATATCTTGGTGCTTTCGCTATTACTGAGCCAGAAGCAGGGACAGATGCAGGGAGTCAAAAAACAATAGCAATTGATAAAGGTGATTACTACGAAATAACTGGTAATAAGATTTTTATAACAAACGCAGGTGTTGCAGATGTTTATATTGTGTTTGCTCTAACCTCTCCTAATGATAGAACTAGAGGAATCAGTGCATTCATACTTGAAAAAGGAATGGAAGGATTCAGTTTTGGAAAAAGTGAATTAAAACTTGGTATTAGAGGTTCTAGTACAAAAGAATTAATATTTGATCATGTAAAAGTCCCAAAAGAGAATTTATTAGGAAAAGAAAATAAAGGTTTCAAAGTTGCTATGCATACCCTTGATGGTGGTAGAATCGGGGTTGCTGCACAAGCTGTTGGTATTGCAATGGGTGCAATTGAAGAAGCGGTTAAATATGTAAAGCAGAGAAAACAATTTGGTAAAACATTATCAAGTTTTCAAAATACACAATTCGTTCTTGCTGATTTAGAGACAAAAACAATGGCAAGTTATCTTCTAGTAATGGATGCAGCACGAAAAAAAGACTTAGGATTACCTTATTCAAAAGAGAGTGCAATGGCAAAATTGTTCGCAGCAGAAACAGCAATGGAAGTTACTACTAAAGTTGTTCAGTTATTTGGAGGGTATGGTTATACAAGAGAATATCCAGTTGAAAGAATGATGAGAGATGCAAAAATTACAGAAATTTATGAAGGAACTAGTGAAGTACAAAAAATGGTTATATCTTCATATGTTTTAAAATAACGAGGTGAGAAAATGAAAATATACGTTCTAATAAAACAAGTACCAAATACAACAGAGATGCAAGTTGATAAAGAGACAGGAACATTAAAAAGAGATGGTGTAGAAACAATAATTAACCCTGATGATTTAGCAGCTCTTGAAGAAGCGCTTCAAATAAAAGATGCTAATGGTGCACATATAACAACAATTACTATGGGACCAAAAAAAGCTGAAGGTATGCTTCGTGAGTTGTTAGGATATGGAGCAGATGAAGTAGTTTTGTTATCTGATAGAGTATTTGCTGGTTCAGATACATTAGCAACTTCTACTATTCTTTCGTCTTACTTGAAAGACAAAGAATATGATCTTATTATTGCTGGTAGACAAGCAATTGACGGTGATACTGCTCAAGTAGGGCCACAAATTGCAGAATTACTTGGAATAAATCAAATCACATACGTAACTGATATCGTAAAAGTAACAGATAAATCGATAGTTGTTGATAAAGAGACTGATGATAGTATTGTTACTCTTGAAAGTACATATCCAATTCTACTTACTATGTTATCAGAGGCAAACACACCAAGATATATGAATGTAAAAAACATAGTTGATGGATTTAATAAAGAAATCATAGTTGCAACAAACAAAGAATTAAATGCACCACTATCAAAAATAGGTTTAAAAGGTTCTCCAACAAAAGTTAAAAAAACATTTACAAAAGAAATAAGTAAAAAAACTGAAAAGCAAGTTGTTACACCTGAACAAGCCGTGGAAATTGTTTTAAACGCCTTAAAACCATATAGAAAGGGGCTACAAAAATGAGTAAAGATTGTTTCGTATTTATTGAAGATAATAGTGATATAAAAGATATTAGTTTACAATTATTAAGTGAAGCACAACGAATTAAACAACAACATCTTTCACATATAGATAACATAGTAGCTCTATATTTAACGAGTGAAGACACAGATATTTCAACACTATATACCCATGGAGCAGATAGAGTTATTCTCGTGAAAAATGATTTATTATCACCATACCACACAGTAATTTACGCTGAAGTAATAGAACAAGTTGTAAAGAAATACAACCCATCTATTTTTCTAATTGGTGGTTCAATAACTGGTAGAGATTTAGCACCTAGAGTAAGTGCAAAGTTACAAACAGGATTAACAGCTGATACAACACATTTAACAATTGAAGATGAAACAGGATTATTCTTAATGACAAGACCTGCATTTGGAGGAAATATCAACGCAACTATTGTATGTAATGAAAAGACTCCTCAAATGGCAACGGTACGAAATAATGTCTTTGAAAAACAAGAATTTAATTTACCTATATTAGATCCAATAATATTTGAGCCTATAATAACAGTAAAATCCGAAATAAAAATAATTAAAGAAACTCCTAAACCTAAACAAGATACAAATATAACAAGTGCAAAAATAATTGTATCAGGTGGAAGAGGTGTTTCAGATTGTTTTGAATCATTATCAGGTATAGCAAAATATCTTGATGGCGAAGTTGGTGCCTCAAGAGCTATAGTTGATCAACACATTGCATCAAAAGAAATCCAAGTAGGTCAAACAGGAACTACTGTTAGACCTGTAATTTACTTTGCATGTGGTATTTCAGGAGCAATCCAGCATACAGCAGGTATGGATAAATCTGAACTTATAATCGCATTAAACACTGACTCAAATGCACCAATTTTTGATATTGCAGATGTTGGATTAGTTGTTGATGCTAAAAAAGTGTTACCTCTACTCCAAAAAAGATTAGAAATAGTCAACGCATCTGCCTTGTAATACCCTATATATAATCCTCTATAACTATTTTTTATATATGAAAACTGCACCTAATTTCTTATTCATAGTTTACTATGTTTAAGTTTTAGGTGCAGTTTTCTAATTCTATATTGTAATAATTACTATTATTTATTTAATTTTCTCTTTCTTTTAGGAACTAAAGTATGCTTTTCTAATATCGCAATAATCGACTTTGCAAAATCAATGTTCTCAATATCAAGAATATAGCGTTCTTTTGCTCCTTTATAGGGGAATCCTACTTCTGCATTGTGCATTTTATCTTCTATCTCATTAATTTTTTTTACATATACAATACTATCACAAACTAAAAGGATTGGCTTCTCATTAACATAAATCATAAATTCTCCAAACATTTTTTTATAACGAATATCACCTACACCGTTTATACAATCGCAAACATATTCTATAT
>JAFLJX010000267.1 GCA_022712785.1 Mycoplasmatota bacterium
ATGAAACACTAGTTCCCTATGATATGATATCTGGTGTTTTGTCGTATGATAATAACAATATAATTGTTGAAAGAATTTGGTATAATGTAAATACTGGAAGTAGTAATAAGGGGTATGAATTTGACAATTTTCAGTGTGAAGGAAGAAGTGGGACACTTTTTTGTAAAGAAGAAGAATTATTAAATACCGAAGAAATATTATCTGATCAAATTACTTTAGGTGAAGTAAAGAGTTTAATCTCTACTGTTGAAATTTATGATTTAATTGAAGAATTAAAAAGTTCTAATGACATATACTCATATCAGAATGTGATCATAAGTTTTGAATTTAGGCAGTTTAGTAATGAAATAATTGAGTTAGGATTGATAGATTCTACCAGTTATGTATTATATTCAGATGATAATTATATATATGAAAACTTTCAATCGCTAAATGGGACAAAAATAGTAATCAGAGTTCATTTTATTACTAGTGATTCTGGACAAGCGTTTTATGTTTATTATGATTGACGAGTTAATTGTTTATGCATGTTTAATAATAGTTTTCGATATATCAATATTTTTTTACGACTTTATTTAACCATTTTCTTAAAAAAATGATAGTGTTTAATACATAAGTGAAGTATAGTATACACAAGTATAAAAAACCAGTAGTATATGTAGTTCCAATTAGAGTCCAGAGAAAACAATGAACGTTGAGGTTTTCTCTTGATAAAGAAGAAAAGAAACTATAATTTGTCTTTAGCTTTTTTTAATTTCAAATTGATCTTTATATCCTTCTCGAATTACTTTGTGTTCTCCATTATCAGTATTTAATGAAAAAATATCAAAGTTATCTTTAACATTAAATCCATCTTCTCGATATGCAAAGTTAAGTGATGCACTACCTAGCTCTTTACTTTCTACTCTATGAAAAACGTTTGGAGGCCAAATAAGCATGGCCGGAACCTTACAAACAAGTTCACCATTTTGATAAATCTCATCAGGAGTAACAATGAATTTTTCTATTTTGCCGTGTGCTTTATTATATAAATCTACATGTCTTTGTCCATATAAAACTACTAAATTATCTCCTTGATGAGGATGCATATACCAAGGTCTCTCTACGTTTCCAATTGCTCCTGGAGATACTGCAAAACTATCATGAATTACTCTATCTATTCCTGAGAACTTTCCCATAAATTCAACTGGGAAAATATCAAATCTTACACCTTTTGTTTCTCTAAATCTATTTAAATGTATTACTTTGAATAAACCATCAATTTCTTTTATAATACAATCCTTCTTCATAACATCACTTCCTATCTATTTTAATTTTACATTTTTACATTTAATTTTTCAAGAAAGATGAATTTTAACTTAAATCTTTACCTTCCCATTCCCTATAAAAACTATCTAAATAACTTTTCATTAATTCAGTTCTTTTTATTGCAATTAATCGAGCATTTTCAGTATTCATTAATTCAGTTAATTTGAATAGTTTATCATAAAAATGATAAACAGAATCAGAATCATCACTACTTCCAGGGTTATATATTAAACGATTATTATTACCTCCGTAAGCAAAAGTTCTAGCTATTCCGATTGCTCCAAGAGCATCTAATCTGTCAGCGTCTTGAACTATTTTACCTTCAATAGACACAGGTACATTCCCTTTTGAGTAGGATACGTTTTCGATTATATTTATAAGACTAGTAATAAATGATTTTTTATAACCAAATAATTTAAGTTTTTCTAACAGTTCTTTCTTTGATAATTCTATATTCTCTGATACTTTCTTATCTATTAAATCATGAGTTATACAAGCGAGTTTTATTAACTCAATGTTTACATCCAAATCTATAGCAATCTGAACAGCATTATTCATAACTCTTAAACTATGAAAATAATCATGCCCTGTGGCTTCTAAACTTAAGATACTTTTAACATATTCTTTTACTCTATCTATTCTCGGATTCATAAATATTTCCCCTTTAAAATCTAATAGTGTATACATAATTATAATTTAAATTCTAATCAATGTACATATTAAAAAAATAGACTGATTTCTCAGTCTATAAATTTACTTTTGTTTCATTATACTAAACTGTTGAACTCCATCAACATAAGGAGGAGTATTTTCTCCTTGAATTAAAGGATTAACATAAGTAATAAATTCTTGTGTTATTCCGTTTCCTTCTTTGTTAATCATTTCAGGAGGTATAACTCTTTCAAAGTTTGCAATTTCAGAAAGTGGATGTTTACCATATTCAATTTTATATGGGTTAGTACTAATTCTATTAATAGTTACCATTATATCAGTAACTCCCGCTATAGCGTATCTAACACCTTGTCTACCTACTTCAATTGCTTCATTAACATCTGTTAAGCTTTGAAGATGAGACGCAGATCTTTGAACAGTACCAAGTTCGATAGATCTCGAAGTTATTCTCATTTCATTGTTTAAGATTTGAGATAATTTAGTACAAACACCACCAAGTTGGAAATGTCCGAATGCATCTTTTAATGCAGAAGTTGAACTTATAAACATTCCTTCTTCATTTTTTAATCCTTCAGATACAGCAATTAAACATTGCTGTTTTTCTCCATATACTCTTCTAACATCTTTTTTGAATTGTTCGATTGAAAAAGGAACTTCTGGTAGATAGATTAAATCTGGACCAAACCCTTTAACTGTCGCTAAATGTGAAGCCGCAGTTAACCATCCTGCGTGACGACCCATAATCTCAACGATAGTTACTTTCCCCTTAGGATAAGCTAACATATCACAACTGATTTCCATCATAGTGTTAGCTATATATTTGGCTGCACTACCGTAACCTGGAGTATGATCTGTATAAGGTAAATCATTATCTATAGTTTTTGGAATACCTATAACCCTAACTTCATAATCTACATATTTCATATACTGAGATATCTTTAAACATGTATCCATAGAATCATTTCCACCGTTATAGAAGAAATACTTAATATTATACTTTTGGAACAAGAATAATAATCTTACATAATCAGTTTCGTCTTCCTTAAAGTTTGCTATTTTATATCTGACAGATCCAAATGCTGAACCTGGTGTATGTTTTAATAACTCAATATCTACTTCATCTTGTTCACTAATAAAGAAAAAGTCTTCATTTAATGCCCCATTAATCCCATGTCTCATTACAATTACATCTTCAATTAAATCATTATTTTCTTTAGCTTCTTTGATAATTCCATATGCAGAAGCATTTATTACGCTTGTTGGTCCACCTGATTGTCCGTAAAGAAGGTTACCCTTTAGTTTTTTCATTTAATTCATCTCCTTATATAATAATTCTATCCCTTTTATACTATCATAAAACTCAATAAACAAAAAACTCTAACTTAAATTATTTAAAAATAATAGGACTTCTATCAAAAGAAGTCCTATTATCAATTTTAATTAACTACATTAACTATTCTTATAATATCTGTAGAGTTTGACGAATCATCTGTAACTGTATAAGTTAGAATATATCTCCCCATAACACCAGTATCTACGCTACCACTTATCGCAACAGTTAACGAAGTATCATAATTATCACTATATGTAACACCTGCGTCAATAAACACTCCATTAATTTTAATAGTATCTATTCCAGGATTAAGAGTAACTTCTGGTCTTGTACTGTCAATCACCTTTACAAATCTAGTACAGTTATATGTTACTTCATCATCAAGGTATGAGTATGTAATAACATATTCACCTATTATATTTTCATCAATATTATTACTGACAGAATCCATCAAAAATTCTTTTTTATCAATTGCGATTACACATCCAGTATCAATATGTAATTCACCTAATGAAATAATATCATTCTCATTGATTAATGAAGTACTAACATCTTTTTCTTCTGTTGTATTACATCCGCTTAGAAGCACTATAACTAATAAAACAAATATTTTTTTCATAGTGCATACCCCCTTTTATGGTCATAATAACTTACTAGTTTTTCTTCTTTATCATAAATAAATATATAACTTATTTTTTCATAAACTATATTATCAATGGTTACAGTGTATGTAATTTCATGGGTACCCACAAAATAAACAGTTGTTCTCGCAGGTAATTGAATATCTGCTAAAATACCATCAACATAACATTTAGGCGGAATCAGTTCATCATGAACATTAAATGTTGATATTCCTGCTTCACAAACAAACTCTTTTAATACTTCTCTTGGAATAACATTTACATATCTTTTTATTGAAGACGTATTTCCTGATAAATCTGTTGCTGTATATTCAATTACATATTCACCTTCAGTGCTAGTATCAACATTACCGATTACTTCTACTGTTAACTCAGTAGTATAATTATCATTCGCAATAATTTCTGGGATAATATATTCATCTCCAATAAATATTGTATCTAAATATGGTTGTAATTCTAGTACAGGACTCTCAATATCAGCAACATTTATAGTTCTAGTTACTTCATTACTAACATTCCCAGAAGAATCAGTTATTGTATATATAAGTATATATTCACCTATAAGATTTGTATTTACATTCCCAGTTACTGTGAAGACTAAATCTTCATCTAAATTATCAGTATAGTTTACACCTAACTCTGTGTAAATATCAGAGATATTAACATCAATTTCTTCATCTCCAACTATAGTAATGTATGGCGCAATTATATCTGTGATTAGAACTTCTCTAGTTATACTTTCAACTATTTCATTATCTTGATTTAGTAAGTTATATGTAATTACTTGTAATCCAAGACTTAGTACATCAATAGTACCTTCAATAGATACAGAATATAACTCAAAGTCAACCCCAGTTATTAATGCTCCTTCTTCAACGTAAATAGAATCTGTATTAAGTTCAAGATAATCATCTCCATTTAAATGAATACCAATATCATTATTAGAAACCACATCAATTTTAATTCCAAAATAACCACTAACATAGTCATCAGAAACAAAATTTATTAAGATATTCCCATTCACTGCACTTATTTCTTCATTTCTCATATCATTTCCAGTATATGAAACCGAATTTCCATTATCTATAATGTATACATAATCATAATCTTCTTCTAATTCAGAAGCATTATCAAAAGTCAGAATATATTCTAATGTTTCAATTTTAAAATCAAGATACCATGTGACATTATTAAGATCCTGATAAGGATTATGATTTGTTTCAATAGTTGAAACAAAATTAAATTCTTTACTCTTTGACCTTATAAATGTTTCACCATCATATACAGCAACTGTGACAATATTTTCTGATGCATCAAAAGAAATTAAACCACCCTCATATTGAGTATCACTTGTTGTTGGAAAGCTTCCATCTAAAGTATAGTAAACTTCACCTTTTGTTGGTAAATTTTCAAATCCAACATTATACTCACACAACAAACTATCAACCAGTAATAATGTAGTTCCCGTAGGTAAATCAACATCAATATCAAGTTTTATCTTTATAGGTAAATCAACATCAAAAGTAATATATGATTGATGTTGGACAACATTACTTATAGTGATATCAATTAACTCCCCATTGCTATAAAACATAGGTATATCTGTACCCATTCCCATTTCATCAAACAAATTGTATTGGGATAAAGCCGCAGAACCTATAAGCCCATCTTCATCAATTAATTCGTCATCAAATTCAATAAATGTAATTGGGGGTTCAATATTCGCTATTCCAGGTCTAAACATAAACACTTCGTCTATTCCTTGTCTTTGGTGATTGTAATACCCAGCAGCGTTTCCTCTATCGTAATAATCTAAATCAACTCGATAAACTAGTAATCCTGTATCATCCAACATTGTTTCGTATAATCCTTCACTATCTCTGTATTCAAGATAAATAAATTCATTTGAATATCCTAAATCAATCTTATATAGATTATTTTCAGATTCTTGTAAGGGTTCTAGAATATAAGACCCACTTTCAGTTATTTCAGTTACATTATCTATCCAATTTCCATATTGTTCTTTCATATATCCAAGCATATGACTTGGAATATAGGTACTACCTCCCATTATTCCCCAATCTCCAACTGGATCAATATTCTGCGAGTGATAGTAATGATATAAATCAGGAGCACTGATTAAGTGAAATGTTTCGTGTGCTAATACCCCAACATCAACAGCCCTAAAATAACCTCTAGAATTTCCCATCAATTCGAAAGTATAATCATATGCGTTAACACCGTTTATAACAGGAGCGTCTGTTCTATACGCTTCTATACTTGAAAGATAATAAGTATGTAATCCCCACATGTGTGCCCACATTAAACTATTCCATCCGTTATCTTCACCTGACACCATAAATGTAATACTATCAATATCTCCATCGTCATTGGTATCTAAATTTATTGAGGCATCAATTAAATTGTTTTCATCAATAAAATCTATTGCTTCTTTTAATAGTCCATGTTCTCTTGTATCTCTATCATTTTCCGTATATCCATCTGGATTATCTATTTCATCATATGGTTCGTAATAACTTCTATCATGAGAATCAACATAAAATAATATTTCAGAATTCTCATTCACAAGGTAAGAATCAATAGTTAACTTGTTATAAGACGCTTCTAAATAGTAATCTCTTAAACTAACCATATCTTCTCCATTAAACATTTCTTCATAATGATCATAATCAAAAGGAGCATTATAATCAATTTCATCATTAAACTTAATAAAAATAACTATATTTGTAAAACTATCAACTTCATTTATATTTACAAATGAATCCTCAGTAAAAATTTCTGCATTAGATCCAGTTATTATTGTTGTACTACAAAATATAAAAAACAATGCTACAAAAATAATTTTTTTCATATTGTTCACCTCAAATTTTAATTAGTCTTTCATTATTCTCTTTTGAAAAATTGGAACATATTAATTATACAATATTATTTGTTTGTTGCTTCTTTATATACTTAAATAAGAATTGGTTCAAATAAATTTTTTTATATTATTTTTTATAACCGCTCATGCATGTTTTTATAAAAACTTTATAATATCTTTGAAAGGATTCTATACTAAGTATTCTTTTTACTTAACGATATTATTAGTAACACTAAAGCAGTTATAAAACTAAATCCAAGTAAAACCCATTTAACCAATGTCATAACAGGTGCAATGTTCGCAAAAAATATCATTTCAACAGGATAGTTATGCATCACTATTACGCATGCAATATTTTCTAAAAAATCAAACACTACACTAAATAACGGCAATAAAATTAAGTACTTATACTTTTCTTTTAACTTAAGTTTTTTTATTAATACCCCTATAAATGAAACCAAGAACATAAAATAAACAATTGGCCATATAATATCAAATGTAAATCTTAGGGATATATAAGCATCTCTTCCTTCTTCTCCATAGGCAGACGCAATATCAAATAAATCACCACTACTATATATTAGACTAGTATCAGGAGAACTCGTTGTACCTGTAATTTCTTCCATATATCCTGTTACATTTGGTAGAACAACAATCATAAAAACTAAAAATATTATTGATGATATCATCAATATCTTTTTAGTTGATTTTTCTATAATAAAATCACATATTTTACTCATAAGTTACACCTCTTATCTATGATAGCTTAATTTCATCATCTTTTTTAATTATTCCACCGTGAATTACTTTCGCAAAAATTCCTTCTGTAGGAAGCATTGTTCTGAAAGGAACACTATGCTTTTTCTTACCTATTTGAGTAACCTCTAAGACTACTTCACCTATTTTTAATAAAGTCCCTACAGGCAACTCGTATAATACTAAACCTTCTGTTGTGATATTTTCAGCAAAAGATCCAGGAGTTAATACAAGTCCCTCTAACTTTTCTAATTTTTTATAACTTTCAATCCCAGCTAAACTAATCTGTTTATGAGTTTCACTTGAATAATGTCCGTCACCTATCATACCAAATCCAGTTTTAAAAGAAGCTTCATCAATCGGACTTTTTCTAACTCCTCTTACATCACTACTATTTACTGATACAACCTTTATCATAAAATAACCCCTTTACAATTTATTATATTTATTTGCTTTACCATATGCTTTACTTATAGGATACTTCAATTCATTCTTATCAATTTTATCATTCATTATTTTCTCAATATCAAAGTCATAATGATCACTAAGCATTAAGCAATATGCCATGACATCAGCCAACTCATCCTTAACATTATCCAAATCAAAATAAGCATCGTCAAACTGATAGTTTATTAATAGTTCTGAAGATTCAATCGCTATTGATTTAGCTAAATTATTTGGAGTATGAAATTGTTTCCAATTTCTATCATCTCTAAATTTAATTAATCTCTTTATTACATCTTTCATAGTACTTCCTCTCTTACTATTTAATTCAAACTTTATAGTTATTATATCATGTATCCCAAAAGTATACATTTAAATTATATTCGAAAAAAGGAATCCAAATTTGGATTCCTTAAATCACTTATTCTACTCTTAAAGCTTCTACAGGGTTTTTCTTGGCTGCGATAGTCGCAGGAATAAATCCACCTATAAATGTAAGGATTGTTGAGATTAGTACTAAAGCAACTAAGTGTAGCGGATTAACTTCTGCTACCCCACCTAATGTTTCTTCGAATCTAGCTGCGATAAAGTTAATTGGGAATGTAAGTAAATACGTAATTGTAACTCCTAATAATCCAGCAAATGCCCCAATAATTACACTTTCTGCATTAAATACTCTACTAACATCTTTCTTACGACCACCAAGTGATCTAATAATTCCAATTTCCTTAGTACGTTCTAATACACTAATGTAAATAATAATACCTATCATTACACTAGAAACAATTAGTGAAATTGATGCGAATGCTGAAAGAACTATAGAAATCATACTTATAATTGTTCCCATTGTATTCCCAATAGTTTCTGCTAAATCTAATACTAATATTTGATCTTCATCAAGTTTACCTTCATTGTATAATTCAATAAAATCTTTTATTTCAGTTTTATTATCAATACTATCTGAATAAATCATTATTGCTCTTGGAGTTTCATCATTACATCCTAATGCAGATAACATGTTAAATTTATCATCTTCACTTAGAACTTCATTATTAAAGACTGAGTTATCACTAGCACTTTGAACAACACAAATATTTGAACTAATACTAGAATTAATTAATGTACTCTCTAAATCGTATAGATAATGGATTCCATTATCTCCACCAATACTTACAGTATCATCAATTAAATGAATAATACCAGTAATAGTAAGCTCTGTTGCATTAACCAAATCATCAGTATCAAAAGAAATTCGAGGTAAAAAAGAATCGCCTGATTGAGCATATAAATCATTGTTGTTTCCAACATATATTTTTTTGCCAATTATATCATCAAATAGAATTTGTTCATCAGTATCAAATCCTAAAGCTTCTAAAATGTCAATATCAACTACTCTGTCATTTTTAACTAATAAACTTACTTCAAATTCATTTGTAGGAAGTGCTCCATCAAGTACTTCATAATAGTCTTCTAATTCATCTTCAGGAGTAATAAAAGCTGAAAAACTAATGCTTTGGCTTTCAATTAGTT
The DNA here is from genome assembly GCA_022712785.1 of Mycoplasmatota bacterium. Classification (GTDB taxonomy): domain Bacteria; phylum Bacillota_I; class Bacilli_A; order Izemoplasmatales; family Izemoplasmataceae; genus JAFGXW01. The sequence continues at coordinate 9,566 of JAFLJX010000267.1, forward strand.
TTATAACGTTTCCATCTTCAACTAATAATCTAGGAACATATCCATAGTTATATTGAAGTGTTGTATACATAGTATTATTCATAGTTTCTAAATAATCAACAAAATCCATTGTTATATGATTAAAATGTTCATAATCTTCAGGATCATAGATAGCAATTTCATTTTCCTCAGAATCAGGAACTTCATCAGTTGTTATTCCAATTGGTGGACCATGTAATACTAACTCACCTTCTGTAATTATGATTGGTAATCCTACTAACTGATCACTCTCTAAATCATCAAGGATTCCTGAGAATCCATTACTGATAGAAAGAACAAGTCCAACACCAATAATACCTATACTTGAAGCAAATGCTGTAATTGTAGTTCTAAATTTTTTAGTTCTTAAGTTATTAAATGATAGTTTTAATGCAGTAAAGAAACTCATTGATGTCTTTTTAGGTTCATATCCACCTAAATCAGTAGATGTGCAAGTTTGTCCAGTATCTTTAATTACTTCTCCATCTAATAATTCAATAATTCTTGATGCATACTCATTTGCGTATTTTGCTTCATGAGTAACCATAATAACTAATTTATCTTTTGAAACTTCTTTAATTAAATCAAGGATTTCTCTAGCTGTACCACTATCCAATGCACCTGTAGGTTCATCAGCCAAAATAATATCAGGGTCGTTTACTAATGCTCTCGCTATAGCAACTCGCTGTTTTTCTCCGCCTGATAACAATGTAGGTTTTTTATTAATATGATATTCAAGACCTACTCTTTTTAACACATTTAATGCTTTTTCATGTCTTATTTCTTTACTTACACCAGACAATGTCATACCTAATTCTACATTATCCAGTACAGATAAATGATTAATTAAGTTATAACTTTGAAATACAAAACCAATACTATTATTTCTATATGAATCCCAATCTCTTTCAGTAAAAGATTTTGTTGAAGTTCCGTTTATTACTAAATCACCTTCAGTATATCTATCTAGTCCACCTATAATGTTTAACGATGTAGTTTTTCCACACCCTGAATGTCCTAATATAGCTACAAATTCACCTTTATTAAATTTCAAATCGACTTTATTTAATGCTCTAAAAGTAC
>JAFLJX010000175.1 GCA_022712785.1 Mycoplasmatota bacterium
GGGGTGATTTGATGATTAAGATTTCAAACATGTATAAGAGTTATTCAAGTAAATATACAGGTAAACAAGAAGTGTTTAAAGATTTTTCTATTGATTTTCCATCAAAGGGATTTGTAAGTATATTAGGAAAAAGTGGTTGTGGAAAGACAACCCTTTTGAATGTAATAGGAGGAATTGATTCTATTGACAAGGGTTATGTTAATGTGTTTGGATATGATATTAGTAAATATAGTAATGGGAATACATTAATAGATGAGTATCGAAAAGACATAGTAGGGTTTGTATTCCAAAGTTATAATCTAATAAACAATATTAGTGTATACAAAAACCTTGCATTACCTTTAGAAATGCAAGGATATAGTAGTGAAGAAATAAAGGTAAAAATAGAAGAAGTATTAACTAAAGTAGAAATGATTGAATACAAGAATAGAATGCCTTACGAGTTAAGTGGAGGACAACAACAACGTGTTTCAATAGCTAGAGCTTTAATTAAAAAATCTAAAGTAGTACTTGCTGATGAACCAACAGGTAATCTAGATAGTGCAACTGCAATTGAAATACTTAAACTATTAAAAGAGATATCAAAAGATAGATTAGTAATCTTTATTACTCATGATCAAGAGTATGCTGATACATATTCTGATGAAGTTGTTCAAATAAAAGATGGAAAGATAACTAATGGTTATAAATTGAGTCTAGATAAGAATCTAGAAGATATTAAGAAAGCGAAATCTAAAGTTGGATTAAAATCGATATTTAAGAATAGTTTCGAAAATATAAAACTTAATCTAGTAAAGAGCCTATTAATAATTCTATTATTTGCTACAACAATCACAGTTATGGCATCTTCTATTGCTTTAATAACTACATCAAAAGAAGAAGTATTATCTAATATAATGAATTCACAAACAGATGATTTTATTACTAATATAACTGGATCTAATATTGTTACCACTAGTAATGATGAATTTGCACTTCATCATGGATATAATAATGAAAATATTTTTGAGATTGATAGTAGATATAGTCAAATACAAGAAAAATACGGATATGAAAATGTACTGCTTTCTAGTAGAGTGCACATTACTAATGATACTCTAACAGTCGGTCACTGGTTTGAATGGAATTATGTGTTTGGTAAAACTAGAGTGAACTTTTTAAAAGCTGATACTAATTATGAGATACCAAATTTAAGTGGAAGATTACCAATAAATGGTAATGAAGTGATAATATCTGATTTTCTCGCTTTTTTAGTATTTGGAGATGAAGATTCAATAGGAGAAACAATAGATTTAAATAGATATGCACATGATTTTGGATTTGTTGAAAAGGAATTAGTCATTGTTGGTATTATTGAGACTGATTATATTGAAAAAGGATATCTAGATGATTCTGACAAATTATATTACTATTTTAGATATGATGGCTTCTCTAATCTAAGTGAATCTCCCTCAGATAGATATAGTTTTACAGAGTATCATATTTACTCTCAGATATTTGTTCTTGAGGAAGCATTTGATGATTTGGATGTTATGCATAAGTATGTTGGAGGATATGGGGGAGACATAAACTTTACAGTTTTTGTTAATGAAACAAGAAAATTCATATGGGGTGATTTTTACAGTTCCCATATAGTTAATATGGATACACTAATTGGAGGACTCCCTGAAAATGATAATGAAATAAGTATTAGTATGGATCTTCTTAAAGTTATTTTGCCAGATAATAGTGTTGAGATTCAAAATCTTATAGATGGAAGTATTACATGGGATGAATTTGTTGTCATTGTTAAATTAGAAGAGACATTAATTTCATATGATGTTGAAGCAGTAAAGGAACACTATGAGGGGATATTACCTGGAAGTGTGGTTATTGTAGGAGCATATGAGAATAAAGATTTTAATTCTGAATTTGATCTTCCACGTAGTACAATGGTGGTGACAGAAGAATTAATAATCTCCATGAATAACGCATACCCGTACAATAACCAAGGATTATCTTTCATAAATTCGTCTGATAGGTTAGAAGAAATGCTTGTTAACGTAACAAAAAATGACTTAACAATATTACACAGCACACCGTATTGGTTTGATCCGATAATGGTTATGAATAGAGAAGGATCATTTAATTTGTACATAGCATTGGATACTTTTGAAACAACAATTATACCTTTGGCAACTAACCTTTTAATAGGGGTTGTGGTATTTACATTTTTATTATTATTCCTATATTCATATTTAAGTATTATCAATAATCAAAAGAGAATTGGTATATTTAGATCTTTAGGATTCAGAAGAAGTGATATTTTTAAAATGTTTGTTGTAGAAAATTTGTTTATTCTTTTAGTATCATTGATTATAGGATTATCTGTAGGAGTATATGCATTGGGTGTAGTTAACGAAACAATTCTAGAAGAAACAATATTTATAAATGATATGTTGTTTAACCATGACTTGAACTCGATACTAATAACTTTATGTGCAACTGCCGGGTTAATAATTACAACTGCGATAATGCCTTTGATTAAAATTTTAAGAATGACACCAATTAATATAATAAATAAAGATTAATTATGAATTAGTTATAAAATAAGGATTCCATATTTTTTGGAATCCTTTCGTATATGGGTAAACTTTGGGGACTATATTCCCCACCAAATCTAACCATATCCCATGATTTCAGTAGTTTTCCTTACCCTACGATATTCTCGGTTTTTTGATTGAAAAATAATATCAGTTTTTACCCCGGTTACGGGTAGATAATGAACGCTAGAAACATGTTGTTTCAGGGGTCTTTTTCGCAACTAGGAACGTGCTTCGAGCCGATAAAGTTCAATTTTGCTACCAAAACTATAATGATTTGAATTTCAATCATATCTACATACGTAGTTAAGAATTTTTGAGGTAGCGGAGGTAGTGAATGATATATTTCCTTATATTTTTCCAAAACCATTTTACACTATCCGTGCAGCTGATGCAATTCGTGTTTATAATGAATTATGATACAATTAATAATAAGGATGGTGAAGGCTATGTTAGATATTCAATATATAGAATTAGATCGAAATACAAGATAGATTAGCAAGTTTCTCTATTGAAGTGTTAAGCGAATATCAAAGAAGAGGAATAGCATCTAGGTTTATTGAAGAAGGCTACATATAATTGTATAGAGTTAAAGAAAAACTGTATATCTACACTTACAAATTCAAATCAACGTTTTATTTTTTTGGATACGCATTGAGTTTGGATAAATCTAGACTCTTTTAATTTACAAAATTACTTGTATTTGTGCGTTTAATATAATATAATTAAAGCACAAAAGGAAGTGATTTTGTGACTAACATTGAAATTATTCGACATATAGCTAAAGAAAAAGGCTATATAACTAGTAAAATGGCAAAAGAAAAAAACATCTCTAGTTGGTTCCTAACTGACATGGTAAATAAAAGTATGCTTAAAAGAGTAGGTAGGGGTGTTTATGTAACAAATGAAGGTGTTTATGATGAATACTTTATTTTTCAATATCGAAATAATAAAGCTATATATTCGTTTTCTAATGCTCTTTATTTTCATGGTCTTACTGACCATATTCCATCTCATCTTGAAGTAACTGTTTATCAAGGATATAATGCGCATCGCTTTGATGAAAATGTAATTGTCCATTATGTAAATAAAGATATTCATCAACTTGGAATCATTCAACTAATAAGTCCAAATGGTAATCCAATAAGAGTGTATGACAAAGAACGTTCACTATGTGATCTGGTGTCTAGTAAAAAAGTAGTTGAATCTGAAGTATTTAAAAAAGCTTTCCAGTCATATTTTATAGGAATTGATAAAAATGTAAAAAAACTGATGAGTTACTCGATAAAACTAGGAATAGAAACAGAAATGTTTACTTTGATAGAGGTGTTAGCATAATGAATAGTCAAGCACTGTCTGATAAGGCAAAACACCTTGCGAAAGAATATAATGTCACAAGTAATCTAATTATAAATCATTACTTTTTCGATTCCTTTTTAAAACGGTTATCTAAAAGTGAATATTGTGATCGTTTAGTACTAAAAGGAGGATATCTACTCTCGATTGATTTAGGTATAATAGCAAGAACAACCAATGATTTAGATTTCTTGCTACAAAAAGAGAACTTAAGTGAGAGATTCATACTCGATTTGATAAATAACATTATAAAAACAAACATTGATGATTTAATTGAATATAGTGTAGAAACTATTGAGCCCATAAAGGATGGTAGTGGGTTAAGAATTAAATTAATAGCGAAACTAGAAAGAATCAGACAGCCAATAAGCATTGATATTGCAGTAAATGATCCTGTAACACCAAATGTAATACAAAATAACTATACAACTATGATAAACAGCGAGAAAGTAAACATTAATGTATATCCCTATGAAACAATACTAGCTGAAAAATTACAAACAGTAATTTCATTAGGGATAACAAGCAGTAGATCAAAAGATTTATATGATTTATTCATTATTAGTAAGATCTTTTTTGATAAGTTGAATATAGAAGATACAATAAAAGCAATTCAAAATACATTTAATTATCGTAATACATCACATGAATACAATTACGTATCAAAAGGATTAAACGATATTAAAAATAATAAGATTCAAATACAATTATGGGATCGTTATGTAAATAGTCATTATTTTGCAAAGGATATATTCTTTGCTGATTTGATGAACTCAATTACTGTTATGATTGAAAGGATATATTATGACAAATAGATATCAAGTTGCTACCATCTACGGTTACGACGAGTCGTATCACACAAAAACTAAAGTATTGTTGTAGTATAAGAAAACATACAAGATAATTAAAACTTGTATGTTTTTTATTTGCAATACCACTCATTGGGTGGTATTGTTAGTGTGAGGTGATACTATGGATTTTAAAGTAAAAGAAACCAGAGCAGAATATCATATTACTCAAAAGGAGTTAAGTGAAATTACCGAGATACCCTTAAGAACTATTGAAAACTGGGAAAGTGGGAAACGCAAACCTAGTCCTTGGGTAGAAAAAATGATAATCGAATATTTGAGAAATAGACCTAGTAATGAACGGGGGATAATAACTGATAAAAAAGGGTATTATATGGTTGATCAAATAAGAGATTTACTATTACCATTAACATTCGAGTATGAAATAGATAAACTAATATTATTTGGTTCTTACTCAAAAGGAATTCAAGACGAAGGTAGTGATATTGATTTGGTTGTAGATGGAAAGATAAGAGGTTTAGACTTCTTTGGGTTATTAGAAGATGTTACAAATTTATTTGTTAAGTCTGTTGATCTGATTCATTTATCTCAAATAGAAAAAAACTCCCATACGTATCATGAAGTTATGAAGGGGGTAGTACTTTATGATAGAACGAGATAAAAAAGCAATAGAACGTGCAATATATCATATAGAAATGATTAAAGAGTATATGGAGCCTATCGCAACACTAGGTGACTTCAATAATAATTCTATTGTACAAGATGCAGTTGCATTAAATTTCTATAGAGGATTACAATTTCCTTCGATATAGGATGTTTTTACTTTAGAAATAACTATGTTTTTACCTTACGTCTTGGTTGAACCAATAATTTCTAAAAAGTTTGTTTATAGTGAACGAAAAATGACAAAAGCTGATCATGAAGTATACATTAATCGAGGAATTCTAATTAGTGCAATGATACTTGTGATAGATGTTGTCTACTAATTATCAGATTCGTTTCTTTAGCTTCACATATGTAATATAACTACCAACGTGCAATAGTTGGGTACATACAACAATATAAATGCAATTATTGCACTTTTTATTTGTATTTATACGCAATACCTTGTATAATACAATTAGGTGGTGATGATATGTCTATTAAAGAACTACGTAAATCATTAGATTTAACTCAAAAAGAAGTATCTAAATTAGTTAATATCCCCTTAAGAACATACTTGAATTATGAAAATAATAAATCTAAAAGAGATACCATTAAATATAACTATATTAAGGAGAAGTTAGAAGAATATGGTTATGTTGATGAAGAACATGGATTATTAACAATAGATAAAATAAAAATAATCACTTCATCAGTACTATCTAATTATGACGCAGAATATTGTTATCTGTTTGGATCATACTCAAAAGGGAATGCAACTCAAATAAGTGATGTAGATTTACTGGTAGCAACATCAGTAACAGGTATGAATTTTTTTGGACTTGTTGAAGAACTAAGAGAACAACTTAAGAAGAAAGTAGAAATAATAACTGTTTCTTCTCTAGAGGGTAATATCGAATTGCTTAATGAGATATTAAAGGATGGGATAAAGATATATGGATAATAAGAAGGATAATGAATACTATGTTGATAAGATACTGAATGATTTAGATTTTCTTATCAAACATACAAACGGAATATCTAAAGATGACTTTTCAAAGAATGAGTTATTATTGGATTCTATTATGTTTCGCTTCATTCAAATCTCTGAGCATATAAAGAAATTATCAATAGATTTTAGAAATGAACATTCCAACATTCCATGGAAAAGTATAATAGGTCTAAGAAATCGTATTGTTCATGAATATGGTAAAGTCGATTTAGAAATCATTTATGATACTGTCAAAGATGATATATATGAAATTGAGAAGCTATTTAAATCGATTGATTAAATAGCTTTTTCTTTTGATGCAACACAGTATCTGGATATGAGGAAAACTGGTGGAGACAGTCGCCACTTTACTTCGGGTACTATATTCTCCACCATTAAAACTCGAGACCAGAGAGCATATTGGTTAGATATAAGCTTAGATGTTCTAGGGTTTTTTGATGTTTTAAAAGTATTGCTTTTTTAGCACTTTTCACCCAACGTCCCCATAAAACATGTCTTTTTAAGGGGTTTTTTGCGAATAGGAAGTGGTTTGAGACGATAAATGATACCAATTTGAACCTGAAAACAAAATGAGTTCTACAAATAGTTTTTGAGGTAGTAGAGGTAGTGGGGGTAATTTTAGAGTGGGACAAGCTGATCCATATAAAAATACCTCCAAAAGTCTACTATAAATAATTACTCATAATCTTGCTAGATTACTTTCTTTTTTATAGTGTCTTCTTTAGAGGTATCATATCATTGT